>DATFJM010000041.1:0-3597 GCA_035269225.1 Candidatus Nanoarchaeia archaeon | reverse complement strand
AATATAACTAGATCATTTGTTTTTATTTTACTTAATAAAGAGTTTATTACTTGGTTCAGGGCTAATCTATAAGCTAAAGCAACAGCAGTTCTTTCTCCTCCTGAAAGATAACTATATTCTATCTCATAATCCTGGTATTCTATTATAGGGGTGAATTCGTTATCAAGTCTTACATCAAAAGTTTCTGGGACCAACATTGAGAACCATTTTGTAAATAATCTTGAAAATTCTTTTTTTAGCTTTATCATAACATTTCTTTCTGTATGCGATATAACTGAAACAAAATTAGCAGAAATCCAATTTAATAAGTTGTTAAGGTGGTTTAGTTGTTTTTTTATTTCTTCTGTTTTTTCTATTCTTTTTTTAGTATCTTCAATCTGTTGTTTGTACATCTCTATCTCTCTTTTTACTTCTGCTATTTTAATTTCAACAGATTTTTCTTTTTCTTGGGTTTGTTTTAATTTTTTTTCTTTTTCTTCAAATATATTTTTATACTTTTGCAATTCAAGTATAGAACTTTTTAAGGATTGAACATGTGAGTCTAACATTTTAATATCTTTTTCAAGATACTTGTTATTTTCTTCTATTTCATTTTTTTGTTTTTCTTTTTCTTCAATTCTTTGTATTTTCATTTTAAGAATTTGCAAATCCTGTATCTCTTTTTCAAGTTTAGAAATCTCTTGATCTATTTTTTCTATTTGTTTAATTATTCTTTGTTTTTCATTGTTTAATTTTTCTTTTTCCTGAGTATTTTGATTAATATTATTATCCATTTTTTTTAGGACATTTGTCTTATAATCCCAATTAACATTTTGTAAACAAGTAGGACATACTTCTATGTGTTTTAATTTTTCTTTTATTTTATTATTTTCATCATTTTTCATATTTAATGAAGAAACCTTGCTTGATATTTCCAATCTTCTGTCTTCAAGTTGTTTTTTATTTTCTTTTAATTTTGATATTTCTTCCTGATTTTTTGATATTTTGGATTCATCGAATTCCACTGTTTTTAATTCATTTATTTGTTCTTCTAATTTTTTTATTGTTCTTTTGTTGTCTGCAATTTTCTCTTGTTTATTAGAAACCATTATTTTTGTTTTTTCAATTTCTTGATTTAATCTGTTTTTTTCTTCTATTTTTTTGCTTATTTCTTCTTTTTCTTTTTCAGCTTCTTCTCTTTCCTTCTTCCGGGTTTCAAGATTTTTCTTATGTTCTTCAAGATTTTCTTTTTTTTGTTCTAATTCTTCTTGTTTGTTTTTTAGTATTTGTTTGTCTTCTTCTAAATTTGATGTTTGTCCTTCTTTGTGTCTTTTTTCCTCCCTTATTTTTGATAATACAATAGAAGTATTTTCTAAAATTCTCTTATATTTATCTATTCCAAAGACATGTCTCAGAGTATTTATTCTTGATTTAGAATCTTGTGTTATTATTTCTTTCATTTCTTCCTGAGGAGTATAAACTGTAAATTTATATAAGAGATTTTGTTTTTTAGAAAATTCTTTAGGGTAGTTCAATATCTCAAGAACTTTATTTTTTAGTTCTGTAACAGAAACCTCTTGTTTTTCATTGTCTATTGTGATAGCACAATAATCCTGTGAAACTGTCTTATTTTTTTTCAAAGTTCTCTCAATTTCTATTTCTTTCCCCTGAACTTCAAAGTTCAATTTTACTCTTCCTCTGTCTTTGCTTTTTCTTAATAATGATGTTCCTTTTTGTCCTGGTTGTAATCCAAATAATGCAAATTCTATTCCAAGTAAAACAGAAGTTTTTCCACTTCCTATATCTCCTGCAAGAAGAGTAGTCCCTTCTGAAAATTCAACCACCTCTTGTTCATAACTCCTAATGTTTTCTAATTCAATCTTTTTTAGTTTCATATTAAAACCAGGGCAGTGAGATATTTAAATAATTTGTTGGGTTTTAGGATATCTCTTTGTTTTTATAAAAGATTAAATTTAAAAGAGTCTTTATTTTTTAGATAATATGGAATTTCAGGATTTAGTAAATAAATTATTTGCATCAGAGGAATTTAAAAAGTTTAAACAGGAAAAAGAAGATGCTTTTCCATGTTCAGGATTTTTTTCTATAGATGTTAATGAGAAAGACAATAAACAACATATAGATTACTATGTTCCTTCTGAAAATAAGGTTTATAGTTTTAAACTTGAATCTGGATGTGAAAAAATACCTACAGAATTCCAGGATAATAAAAAACCAGAAAAAATTTCACTTAATTATGATTTTAATTTTCAGGTTATGAGAGATATGATTGTTACCAGAATGAATAAAGAAGGGTTGAAAAACAAAATACAAAAGCTATTATTTAGTTTCCAGCATTCTTCTGAAAAAGGAAAAGATTATTTATTAGGAACTATATTCATTTCAGGTTTAGCATTATTAAAAATTGAAATCTCCCTTGATGAAAAGAAAATTGAGAGTTTCGAGAAAAAATCTTTTATGGATATGATGAAAGTATTTAAGGGAAAAAAGGATAAAAAAAAGTAAATTATTTTATATAAATTAAAGACTAATTCATTAATCCCTGATTTTTAAATTCCCTATAAAACTTAGTTCTTTTAACATTTCTTTCTAAATGTTTTATATTCATATAAGCCTGATCAATGTCTTTTTCTAGTTGTTTGTATTGTCCTGATAACCTCCCTATTAAATCATAATTCATATTTACTATTTTATTTATGTCTTTTTCAGGATATCCTAAATATCTTAATTTATCTGACATCTCTTTTTTATCTTTTTTTCCAATTAATTTTGTTTTTCATTTTCTGGTTTTTTTACAATAAACCCTATATTTACTCTATGCTCTAATTCTTCTTTAATTTCAAATCCCTTTGATTTAAATAAATTTATTATTTCTTCCTTAGTATATAAATAATAATATCTTTCCCCCTTATCTCTCCAAGAAACAAATTTTTCTTTGGGAGCATTTTTGAATCTTTCAGAATCCTTATTCCATACCTCAATTTCTGCTTCCCCGCCGAACTTTAAAGCACGAAACAATTCTTCTATAACCTCCGCCCGTGCTTCAGGAGTTTCAATACAATGTAGGGCAGCCACACAAATAGCATAATCAAAAAAATTATTTTCAAAAGGAAGAGAATCAATTGATGCAACATATCCTTTAATGGATTTTTCTACTCCTAATTCTTTTGCTCTTTTTTCAGCTAAATCAATCATATTTGCAGAAAAATCAACTAAATACATTTCTTTATTTTTTAAATCAAGATCAATGATGTTTCTTCCACTCCCTGAGCCAAGATCAAGAATCTTACCTTTTTTATTTTTTAAAAATTCTTGGGCATTTTTTGAAGGATTTTGTTTAAACTCATGCCATTCTTTTGAAATATTCTCCCATACTTGTTTTTGATCTTCTTTACTTGTTTTTTCCATAGAAAGGACAACTCAAAAGAATTTAAAAGTATTATTACTTCCTGATTTATATGAAACCTCCTGGAAAAAATGAAGTTAGAAAGCCGACTAAGACAGTCTCAGGAATAACCCCTGTTGCAATTATGTTGCCTCCGAGAAGATGTGATCATGGAGAGTGTATTTATTGTCCTAATTTAGATGTTCCACAATCTT
>DATFJM010000040.1:0-3339 GCA_035269225.1 Candidatus Nanoarchaeia archaeon | reverse complement strand
TTATTTTAATCTCGTTTCTCGTGCTTTGTCTGAACTGAAAGAAAAGAAGTTAGTTGAAGTTGTAAATCCAGAAGATAGAACAGGAAGGATTTACAAAAGAACAAAGGAAGGGGAAAAGGTTGCAAAAGATTTAAAATAAATCTCGGCGAAGCCGACTATCTGTTTTCGTAAAAAACTCGCGCGCTCTTTCCTTGGGGGTTAGGTAGACAATTTTTGTTTTTCCTTTCAGCAATTTCGTTTAATCAGCGATGTTATGCGATAATTTTAATTTCGCATTGGAGCGTTAAACGAAGATATCAAAATCAGAATTTTTGGTTTACCGACGCTGAGGAGGAGATTGGAAATTGAAATGAACACCTATTACATAGAAAAAGTAAGGAAAATGTTTTTATATTTGGGGTTTAATTTACTTTTATGATTATGAATAAAAGCCAACTAGAGATAAATAAAAAGACAGATATTCTAATTAAAGAATTAAACCTTAGGAAACATTCTAAAAAAACAAAAGACAAATACATTTATTATGTTGAAAAATTCCTAAAAAGCGGGCAAACTCCAAAACAATTTCTACAAAATTATTCAGACAAAAGCAGAAACACCTTACGAAGTGTGTATTTTGCATTAAATTTTTACTATCAAAACGTTTTAGGTTATTCATTTAATGAAAAAATTCCTCTAACAAAAAAGAAAACAATCCTTCCCACGGTACTTAATAAAACAGAAATTAAAGAAATGATAGAAAATACAACAAATCTTCAACACAAATTAGTCATGATGTTTCTTTATTATGCTGGTTTAAGGTTAAATGAAGTAAGAAATCTTAAATGGGAAAATATTGATTTTTCTAGAAAAACAATTCAATTGAAAATAGCAAAAGGAGAAAATCCAAGAACTGTTTTTTTACATGATAAATTAATCACTGAACTAAACAAATTCAAGGTCCATAGAGTGGGCTTAATATTTGAATCAAATAGAGGTAAGAAATATTCTGGAGAAACAATCCAAAAAATTGTTAAAAATTCTGCTAAAAAGTCGGGAATTAAAAAAAGAGTAACTCCTCATACCTTAAGACATAGTTTTGCAACACATCTTCTTGAAGCTGGTTGTGATATAAGAAACATACAAAAACTTCTTGGACACAAAGACCTTAAAACAACACAAATTTACACCCATGTGGCAAACAAAGATATAAAAAACCTATCAAATTTATTATAATTATGACAAAGAAAAAAGAGGTAAAAAGAGAAACTGATAAAGAAAAAAACCATAATTTTTCTAAACAAGGAAAAAAGAATAGGGCTGCAGGAGTTAGATTTGAATATAAAGTAAGGGCAGATTTAGAAGAAAAAGGATGGTTAGTTGATAAGTGGATGAATAATATTGATTTCGAACAGGGGAAGGTAGTTATAGCTAAGAGAAAATATAATCCTTATTTAAGGGCATTATCTATTGGAAATGGTTTTCCTGATTTTATTTGTTTTAGAAAAAAAGAAAGAAGTTCTAAAAATATAGATAAAGAAAAAAATCCTGATTTTGAAATAATTGCTATTGAAGTTAAAAAGAATGGTTATCTAGACAAAGAAGAAAAAAAGAGATGTAAATGGTATCTTGACGAGGGCATTTTTCCTAAAATATATATTGCTATATGTAGGAGGGGTAAAAAAGATAAAAGACAGACTTTTATTGAATATGAAGATTTTGAAAATATTTATCTTGACAAAAATAGGGAAATTGTAAAGAAAAAACCAAGAAAACCCAAAAAAGATTAAAAATAAAATATATATTTAAAAAAAGCAAAACTTAAAACATATTTTTTCTTTAATATTTAATGAATAAGAAAAAGGTTATTCTGTTAATAGTTATTTTATTTATTAATCCTATTATTATTTCTGCAGAATGTACTGAAAACCAGATAAATATAAACACTGCTTCAAAAAGTGAATTACAAGAAATTGACAATATTGGTCCTGTTTATTCTGATCAAATAATTAGTCTTAGAAAAGAAAAATTATTTGAAAATCTTGATGATTTAACAAGAGTAAATGGGATTGCAGAAACAAGACTTAATCAGATTAAAAATCAAGGCCTTGCCTGTGTAGAAAATAATGAAAAAGAAAACTCAAGCAATAAAGAAGGAGGTAATAATGATGGGAAAGAAGACACAAAAAAAGAGGCTTATGATTTTGATTTTAAAAAAAATATAAAAGAGAATAAAACAAAAAAAGAAAACCCCCAAAATAAGATAACATCAGAAACAATAGTGCTTTCACTGCCAGATTCAGAAAAAGAAAATACTGACCCAAAAGTTATAAAAAAGCCAAATAGCTTTAATTTTAAGGAAAATAAGTCTAAATATGCAAACTATGGGCTTATTATAGTAACGGTTTTAGTTACTTTATTAATGTTAATAAAATACAGAAAAAACAAATACAAAAATGAATTCAGAGAATAAAATAAGAGCAATAATGATTTTAGAAATTATAGGAAGACCTCCAGAACATTTAACAAAAACCCTTAAAGATATTACAGAAAAGATAAACAATGAAAAAGACACACAAGTTGTAAACAAAAAAGTTCATGAACCAACTCAAACAAAAGACAATAAAAACTTTTACACTACTTTTGCAGAAGTAGAAATAGAGGTTAAATCTATCTCTTTATTAACAAGTCTTATGTTTAAATACATGCCTGCTAATGTTGAAGTGATAGAACCTGAAAAAATACCTTTGACTAATAATGGATGGAGTGAAATATTAAGTGAAATAACAAGAAAACTTCATGGATATGACGAAATTGCAAGAATATTGCAAAATGAGAAAAAGATTTTAGAAAAAAAGTTAAAAGATATAGAATCAAAACAAAAGGAAGCTAATAAACAAGATAATACTGAAAACAAAAATAATTAAATTTATTTTCTTTTTCCCTTTCTCTTGTTTTTGAAACCTGAAGCCACTCCCTCAAGATCTGTCTTGTTCTTTATTCCTTTATACCTAACTAAATAAAACCAAATTAAAAACAAAACAATCACAATAACAATTATCCATCCTATTATTTTTCCTGTGTTATCATCTTCTTTTAATTCGCAAGGACCTAGACAGCATTCACCATCACTTGCTTCTATTTGTTGGCCTGCACATACTGAAGAAGAATTACATTTTTGGCCATCTAATTCAGAACAAGTTTCAGAATATTCTATTTTATCTTCAGAATTATTCTTAGAAGTTTCATTCTTATCAGAAATATTATTATCTTCATCAGAAATATTTGAAGGTTCACCTTTTATATTTAAATTTATTCTCAACTTTTTTGAATCATTCTCAGTATTTAAAAATAAATATC
>DATFJM010000039.1:0-15533 GCA_035269225.1 Candidatus Nanoarchaeia archaeon | reverse complement strand
TTTAATTTTTCTTTGAGTTTTTCTTCTGAAGAGTTTATTATTTCTGCATCAGGGTATTCTAATATTTCTGTTTCAAGATTCTTTGTTTCTGCATCAATCCTTGCTTTGTTTATATTTATCTCATTTAACTGGCTTTGAGTATTGGTGTATTTATTTTGTTTATCATACATTTCTTGTTCTTTTTCACGAATTTTTTTATTATAAGAATCTCTTTCAGAAATAAGTTTTTGGAATTTTTGATTTAATTCTTGTTCCTTTGTCTTCTTTTTTTCTAATTCTTTTTCTTTATTGTCTTTTTTTTGTATTATTTCTTTATATTCCTCATTCAAATCTTCTTCCTCTCTTTGTAATTGTTTTAGTGAAATTCTTGCTCTATCAATTTCTTTCTGTTTAAATGAAATGTCAGAATCCAAATTTTCTTTATTTCTTGTTGAAATATCTTGGACATCCATTTTAAGTTTTTCATATTTTTCTTCAATATCTGTGTTTTCATTAAAATTCTTTTCAAGATAACTTTTTCTTTTTTCAAGATTGGTAATTTCTTCTTTTGTAGAATTTATTTTGTTGTTAAGGGATTTTATTTGTTCTTTTTTATCTTCTATATTTGAGAGTTTTGTTAAATCAGACTCTCTTTTAGAAATTTCCTCAGTGATTTTGTTATTTAATTGTCTTAATTTTTCCTTTTTTTCTTTAATTTCTTTAATTTCTTTTTTAGCATTTTCTATATCTGTTTTTAATTGATTTATTTTGGGGTTAGATTCTTGTTTTATTTCTTTTATATGCTCTTCAGTTACTTTGCTCTTACATAATGGACATACATCTAATTGAGATATTTTTTCTAATTCTTTATTTTTTCTTTCTATTTCATATTCATTTGTATGAGTGGTCTTATCTAATTCTTTTTCTCTTTTTTCTAATCCTTCTAATGATTTTCTATTTTTTTCAAGGTTCCCTCTTAGTTGATCTATTTTTTCTTTTGTTGTTTTTGTATCATATATTTCAAGAGATATTTTTTCTGTTTGTTTTAAAAGAAAATCAGACTCATTTTGGTATCCTTGTAAATAGGATTTTTTTTCTTGTAATCTTTCATTTATTGATTTTAGTTCAGATTTAGTCATATAATGTTTTTTTCTTTCTTCTTCAAGTCTTTCAAGTTCTTTGTTTTTTCTTTGTAACTCTTTTTCTTGTTTTGTTTTGCTATATGATTGTTTTTTGTTTTTTTGCAAATTTTCTACTTCTTCCTGATTATCCTTAATCTGTTGCTGTAAACTGTTTTTTTGTTTTGTTATTCCTGATAATTTATTTTGGTTATTTTCTAGTTTAACCTTTAAACCTTCTAATTCTGCTCTTAGATTAGCTATTTCACTGTTAAGTTTTTCTTGCTCTAGACCTGTTGATTGTTGTATTTTTGAATTAATTGATTTTACTTTGTTTTCATAATTTCTTATCTCTTCTTTAATAGTTTCAATTTTTGTCTTTATTTTTTCTATTTCATTTGATTTTTTTTCTACTTCCTGATAAATTCTTTGCTTTTCTTTTTTCTTGTTTTTTAGCTTACAATTTATTATGCTCGCCTTGTAATCTTTTTCTCTTTTTTGTAATTTTTTATATTTTAAAGCTTGTTGCCTTTCCTTTTCCAAACCATTTAAATAAGAGGTTCTTTCTCTTAATACTGCATTTACTTCTTTTAGTTTTTCTTTGGTTTTCTCAAGTTCTTTTAGGGATTTTTCTTTTCTTGATTCATAAATAGAGATTCCTGAAACTTCTTCGATTATGCCTCTCCTTTCTTCTGTGTGCATTTTTACAAAATTTTGAATATTTCCCTGTAAAATAATATTAAATCCATTAGGGTCAATTCCTGCTTGTGATAAAAGGGTTAATATTTCCTGTCTTGTTTTTGTTTTTCCATTTATTTTATAAACCCCCTGTCCATTTTTTCTTACTGTTCTTTTTATTGAAACTTCTGATTCTTCTAATGAAAAAGTCCCGTCTGAATTATCAAATACCATTTCAACTTCTGCTTCTTTAGCAGGACCTATTCCCTTAGTCCCCATAAAGATTAGATTTCTAGCTTTAGCAGCCCTCATAGATTTTGTACTAAGTCTTCCAAGGACAAAACAGATAGCATCAGATATATTGCTCTTTCCAGAACCATTTGGGCCTAAAACAATATTTATATCAGGTGAAAGAGGGATTTCTGTTTTTTTTGGAAAACTCTTAAATCCTTTCATAACTAACTTTTTTATATAAGCCATTTTTCCTCTTTTTTTACATTAATTTTTTATTTTTTATCTTATTTATAAGGGATAAAAAGAAATAAGGGTTTTTAAGATTTTCAGGGTTGTAATAATATTATTTAATGATTTGTTGTATCTTTTTGATAGAAAAACACCCACCAAATACTTTAAAAAGACTAAAAACCCCTTAAAATTAACTAAAAGGTTATAAAATGGTATCAATAAACAAAGAAAAATGCATCGGATGTGGTGCTTGTGCTTCAACCTGTCCTGAAGTTTTTGAAATGGGAGAGGACGGAAAGGCAAATGTAAAAGAGGGCCAGGAAGATAGCGATAAGGATTGTGTTAAGGAAGCAGCAAAAAATTGCCCAACAAACGCAATAAGTGAATAATTCTAGATTTTTGTTTTTTATTTGTATTATATTTTGTTTTGTTAAATTTTGATGAATTATTTAACATATTTTATAGAAAATAAATATTTTTAACATCTATGTACTTAAAAAAATTTAAATGGACAATCAAAAACAAAAAAAGAGCCTAAAAGACAAACTCAATAATACAGGTAATTATATTAAAAGAAATGCTTTGAAGCCTATTCCTTTTGTTGGGTGGATAGACTATATAACTAAAGGATTTGAAAAAGACGAGCCAGAAATAGGGATATTAAAATATATGACCCATTTACTTTATACAGGAACAGTAATAGGGTTAACTGCAGTGAGTATTATGAACGCCCAAGAAAATACCCAAAATGAAAAATTATTCAAGGAAAAAACCAACTATTATAATAAAAATATAATAGAGAATTATACAAATAAAAACATAGAAAGAGATCATAAATCTCAATCAAAAAACTATTATCTGTAGAAATAAATTAATAATTTATTTCTTGTTTTTATATCACTTTTTCTTTCTTCCATTATCAACCATCCTTGTAAAGAATATTGAAATAAAGTACCCTGCTATTGTTCCTGCTACTAATACTGCCCATATCCAAGGGTTGTAAATAGGGGCTATTTGGAATGCTTTTTGACCTAAAGGGGTGTAAACTGCTATTAATTGTAATATAAGAGAAAGACCTAAAGCTGCTAAAAGCCATTTATTACTATTCCATTTTAAACTTTCTCCGTGCCTTATAACCCCTACTCTCATTAGTTCAAATAATATTAAACCTGTAAAAACTGCAGATCTTGCAACAGCCATATTTTGAGAAATTGCTTTAGTAGCAAAGAAGACACCAAATAACATTAAAGTCATTACAGAACCAATAATCCCTATAATAATTAACATTCTTTTACTTATTAAAGAAGTTCCTTTTTTACGTGGTTTTTCTTTCATAATTCCTTCCCTAGCAGGATCTACTCCTAAAGCTAAGGCAGGGAACAAATCAGTCAAGAAGTTAATCCATAAAATTTGAGAAGGAATTAGTATGGGGGTTTCTAAAGCCATAAATAATGTTGCAATAAATACAACCAAAATTTCTGCAGTGTTTGTTGTTAATAAATAATTAATGAATTTTCTTATATTATCAAATATTCTTCTCCCCTCTTTAATTGCTGTCCTTATTGTAGAAAAATTATCATCTAAAAGAATCATATCACTTGATTGTTTTGCAACTTCTGTTCCTCTGATTCCCATCGCCACACCAACATCAGCTCTTTTTAAGGCCAAAGCATCATTAACCCCATCTCCAGTCATGACAACCTGGTTTTTCTTTCTTAATAATTTTAAAATCCTTAATTTATGAAAAGGGTTAACTCTTGCAAAAACATTATAATCAGATTCAAGTTTTTTTGATAATTCTTTGTCTGAGAGACCTTCAATATCTTTTCCTTGTAGAGTTCCTTTGCTTTCAAGACCTATCTCATCAGCAATTGCTTCTGCTGTTTTAGGGTTATCCCCTGTAATCATAATAACTCTTATTCCAGCTGTTTTGCAATCTTTAATAGCTTTAGGAACTTCTTTATGAGGGGGGTCTCTCATTGCCTGTAACCCTATCCAAACAAGTTCTGATTCTGTGTTATCTTTGTTTTGAATTTTTTTAGTCTCCTTATAAGCAAAACCCAAAACCCTTAACCCTTTAGAAGCAAATTCCTTATTTTTTTCTATAATCTCTTGTTTTTTCTTTTTATCTAGTCTTTTTAATCTGCCTCCTTCAAAAATTTTAGTGCAGTGATTTAGTAATACTTCAGGGGCTCCTTTTGAATAAACAGTGTAATTGTTTCCTTTAGGGTTTTTTACAAGAACACTCATCATTTTTCTGTTTGAAGTAAAAGATACTTCTTCTTCTCTTACAAATTTATTCAAATATTCTTCTGAATAGAATTTTTCTCCAAACTCTTTTAAAGCAACTTCTGTCTGATCTCCTGAGTATTTTTCTTTTTCCTTTCCTTTTTCTGAAGCAAGAGTTTTTTTCTCAGAATTATTACATAATAATCCGGAAAGCAATAATTTTTTTAGTCTTTCAGAATTTTTTGAGTTTAGGTCTTTCTCTTTGATATCTTTAGCCTTAATCTCTTTGTTTGTATATAGGTTTGTGACTGTCATCTGATTTTTTGTTAGAGTCCCTGTTTTATCAGAACATATTACATCAACAGAACCAATAGACTCTGTAACAGAAAGCTTTCTTACTAAGCTGTTTTTCTTAGCCATAACTCTTGAACCAATTGCTAAAACAGAAGTTACAGCAGCAGGTAAACCTTCAGGAACTGCAGCTACTGCTAAGGAAACGGCAATTAAAAGAGATTGAACCCAGTCATATTTAAATATAGAAACAATACCTACAAGGACTATTATTGCTCCTATTATATAAATTAGTTTTTTAGAAAGTGAAGCAACTTCTTTTTGAAAGGGGGTTTTCCCTTCTTTCATTGTCTGGAGTTTTTTTGCAATATTTCCTACCTGAGTATTCATTCCTGTTTCTCTTACTAAAGCCTTAGCATGACCTACATACACAGAAGTATTTTTATATACTACCTCCCCCGCCTGTTTATTAACAGATTCAGACTCTCCTGTTAAAATAGATTCATCAATTCTTAAATTAGTTTGATCAAAAATTTCAGAATCAGCAGGAACTACATCTCCTTGTTCCAATAAAACAACATCTCCAGGAACAACCTTATTTATTGGAATTTCCCTTTTAACCCCCCCTCTGATAACTATTGTTTTTGGAGTAGCCATTTTTTGTAATGCTTTAACAGATTTTTCTGCTTTGTACTCTTGTAAAAACCCTACTATTCCGGATATTAAAACAATACCTAAAATCAAAATAGTATCTATAACACGGGCTTCTTCTCCAGGTAAAAATTTCATAGAATAAGAAACAAGTGCTGCTGCAATTAACAAAAGTATTAAAGGGGAAGTGAATTGTAAAAAGAATATTTTTATTGGTTTGACAGTTTTTTCTTTTTTTATTTTATTCTCTCCATGTTTCTTAAGTCTTTTAGAAGCTTCTTCATTTGAAAGACCTTTTTTTTCTTTTTCTTTAATCTCAGGGTATTCCTTTTTCTTTATAGTACTTTCTTCTTTTTCATTTTTGTTTTTAGAAAGTTTTTTCTTTTTTTCTAACTTCTTATTAGTAGATTTTCTAACCTCTTTTTTCGATACCATAAGAATTGGTATTTTTTGGTATTTAATAAAATTTCTCTTTTTTACTCTTGGGACTTTCTTAGATTTTATAAATTTTAAATAACCCTCATTTTTATACTCTAAAAAACCCAAATATTTATTAATCCAATTTTATTATAAATAATAAGTTAAAAAGAGTAGTGTAAAATGGGAATAATTGAAGATGCTGTAAAATCTCAAGAAGATATAAGCAAAAAAGAGTCAAATAATGAAGATTCTGTTGAAAAAAAGAAAGAAAAGATAGATTTTATTAAGTGGTTTTCTGAATTAGATAAAAAATCAGGGCCTGTAGCAGGAGGTAAAGGTGCTAATTTGGGTGAGATGTATAACAATAAAATACCTGTTCCTCCTGGGTTTGTTGTTACTGCGCAAGCTTATGATTATTTTATTGAAGAAGCAGGCATTAAAGATAAGATAAAGGAAATATTGGATAGTATAGATTATGAAGATACTAAACAATTGAATCAAGCAACTGAAAAAATAAGGAAACTAATAACTAATTCTTCCATGCCAAAAGAAATGGAAAAGGAAATTAAAGAATCTTATGAACATTTAGATGCTCCTGACACACAGTCCCAAGAGGTTGGAAGTGCATTAGATATTTTAAGGAACTCTTCAGAGCCTGTTTTTGTAGCTGTAAGAAGTTCTGCAACTACAGAAGATCTTGAAACAGCAAGTTTTGCAGGACAACAGGATACCTATCTTAATATTAAGGGAGAAAATGATTTATTAAAGAACATTAAGAAATGTTTTGCCTCATTATTCACAGCAAGGGCTACATATTATAGAAATAAAAAGGATTTTCCTCATGGTGAATCAAGTCTTGCTGTAATTGTTCAAAAAATGGTTGATTCAAAGAAATCAGGTGTTGCTTTTTCTAAAGATCCCACAGGAAGAACAGAAGAAATAATTATTGAAGCTGTATGGGGTCTTGGAGAGGGAATTGTCTCTGGACAGGTTACTCCTGATAAATATATTGTTTCTAAAGCAATGGAGATTAAAGACAAAAAAATCGCTAATAAAAAAGTAGCTATAACAAGAAAGGCTTCAGGAGAGAGAGCTGTTGTTAAGGTTAATGAGGAAAAAGCAAATCAACAGGTATTAAGCGAACATGAAATAAAAAGAATGGCTGAAATTTCCTTAAGATTAGAAGATCATTATCAAAAACCACAAGATATTGAATTTGCTATTGAAAATGATGAAATTTATATTGTTCAAACAAGACCTGTAACAACAATAAAGAAAAAATCAAAAGAAGATAAAGAAGAGAGTAAACAAGAAATTTCTGGAGATGAGATTGTTGCTGGTTTAGGTGCTTCTCCAGGTGTAGCTGTAGGAAAAGTAAAAATTATTGAAGATTTGAATGATTTAGACAAAATAAAAGAGGGAGATATATTGGTTACAGGTATGACTAATCCTGATATGGTGGTTGCTATGCAAAGATCTTCTGGGATTGTGACAGATGAAGGAGGTATGACTGCTCATGCTGCAATTGTTTCAAGAGAAATGGGGATTCCGTGTATTGTAGGAACAGGAAATGCTACACAAGAATTAGAAGATGGACAAGAGATAACTGTTGATGCTAATTCAGGCAAGGTTTTTAGAGGGAAGGTTGCAGAAGAAACTAGAAAAGAAATCAAACCAGTAGAAGCTGAGACTAAAACTGAGATAAAAACATTAGTTGATTTGCCTAGTTTTGCAAAAAGAGCTGCTAAAACAGAAATCAAGAAAGTAGGGTTAACAAGAATGGAAGGCATAATTGCTGAATCAGGGAAACATCCTCAATATTTTGTTGATAAAGAGGCAGTAAAAGATTATGAAGACATAATTTATAACGGGATAAAAGAGATTGCAGAATACTTTGATGAAATGTGGGTAAGAACTTCTGATATAAGAACAAATGAATACAAAAACCTAGAGGGAGCTCCTCAAGAACCTGAAGACAACCCTATGTTAGGGATACATGGTATAAGATATGGTTTAAAACATCCTGAGATACTTAAAGCTGAATTTAAAGCATTGAAACGTGCAGCAGAAGACAAAGGAACAAAAATGGGTTTTCTCCTCCCTCAGCTGATTTCAGTTGAAGAATTAAGAGAAGTTAAAAAATTACTAAAGGAAATTGAATTTAATAATGTAAAGGTAGGTGTAATGGTTGAAACTCCTGCTGCTGTACAAATAATTAAATCTTTATGTGAAGAAGGTTTAGATTTTATTTCTTTTGGAACTAATGATTTAACCCAGTATATTTTAGCTGTTGATAGAGGGAATACTGAAGTACAAAATCTTTTTGATGAAATGCACCCTGCTGTAACACACCAGCTAGGTTTTGTTATAAGGGTTTGTAAAAGATATGGTGTAGAAACAAGTATTTGTGGTCAGGCAGGAAGTAAAAAACCAATGGTTAAATATCTTGTTAGTCAAGGTATAGACAGTATAAGTGTTAATGCTGATGTGGCTGCTGAAATTGCAGAATATGTTTCTAAACTAGAAGCTGGAAAAGACCCTGATGAAGAGCAAGAAAAAATGGAGAAGATAGAGAAAAAAGATGATAATAAAAATAATAATGAAAACCAGAGCAATGAAAAAGAAAACAAAGAGAATGAAAATTACGAATCTGGAGAAGAAGCTGTAAAAGATACAGAAAAAGAGAAAGAAGAATATGAAGAAAAAAACCAGAAAAAACAAAATACTGAAAATAAAGAAGATTATAAACAAGGAGAAGAAGCTATTAAAGAAACAGAAAAAGAGAAAGAAGAATATACGCGAGAGAACCAAATAGAAAAAAAGAATAATCAGGAAGAAAATCAGGATTATGAAAATAATCAACCAAAAGATAAGAATATTGAAGAAATAGAAAAAGAAAAACAAGAAATTCAAAAAAAGAATAATCTAAAAGAAGATAATGAAAACTATGATAAAGAATTAAATGAGCTTGAAAAACAAAAAAAAGAAGCTAAAGAAAAAGGCCAAAAATTTTCAGCACAAATAAATCCCCCAGAGAAAGTAGAAAAAAATATTCAGGCTTTAAATAAGGAAAGGCAGGAATATGAAAAAGATACTCCAGAGAATTATTCTAGAGAAGAAAACAATAAAGAAAATCAAGAAAAAAAAGAGCTTCATTATGAAAAACCTGATTATCAAGAATATCACACAGATTCTCTAGAAAAAGAAGTAGAAGACAGTGATTTTCCTGATCAGGATGAAGAAGAATATGAGGAATATAAAGATTATGGAGAAGATGGAAATGGAGAAGAGAAAAAAGAAGATAGCATGGGCATATTTAATTAAATTTATAAACAATAAAATATTATTATATTTATGACAACAAAAAAAGAGACCAAAGAAGAATCACCAAAAAAAGATAACTTTGAAACTTTGATTAATAACTTTGTTTCTTTTCAAAAAGTTATGACTAATTTAACTGAAAAATTTGATAAGCTATCTTCTCAGATGTCTAAATTATTAGAATTATTTGAAGAATCTGCAAGATCTCTTGCTGAAAAAGATTATAAGGAAGAAAAGCAAGGAAAAGCAGATAAAGAAGAAATGGAAAAGAAAAAAGAAATAGTTGAAAAATTAGAAAGTGTTTTAGAACAAAATAAAATAATTGCAAGAGGTTTAACTCTCATGCATGAAAAAATAGATGAGAATGAACAAAATGTGTCAAGGCCTCATCCGAATCAACAAACAACAAATCAGGGATTTCAGGGTATGAAGAGAACTTCTCCAGAACCATCTCAGAATAACCCTCAAAAACAAACACAGAATCAAGGAAATGAAAATTTAGAAAAACATTATCCAATGGGGCCTTCTACAAATCCTAACTTAGAAGAGAGTAACAATCAACAACAGATGCCTTCTGTATCAGAACAAGGAGGGAATTCTTATAAAAAATTAGATTCTTCTGAAAGTTCTGGGATGTAAATTTATTTTTTAATAAAAAATGAAAAACTCAAAAGAACTCAGAGAATTTGGAAGAAGATTTCTTTTAATGTTTACAGCAGAATTAATAAGAAATAGGGGGGGAGCAGAAATATATAGACTAAAAAAAATACTTGAAAAAGAATCAGTAGCACAGGAAAAGATTAAAGAATATAAAAATAAAAAAGAACTAAGAAAAAAGGAAACATCAGCAGAAGATTTTTGGAATAAAAAAGAAAAAGAACAAGATTTAAAAAAACTACTTAAGGAAAGAAAGAAAGAGAACTCTCCTGAAGAGATTAAGAAGAGATTAAGAAGAACAAAAAGATCTGTTTCAAGAAAACCTGTTTTAAAAGTACCTCAAACAAGGCTGCCCAAACAATTCAAAAATATAAGACCCCAAATAGAGAAAAGAGATATTGATTTAGGAAAGCTTGAAAAATTAATAAATGACCCTAATGTAAGAGAAATAGAATGTAAGGGCCCATGGGAAAACATATATGTGAGAGGAAATATGGGTTACCAACCAACAAAAATATATCTAAGTGATGAAGAAATATCAGAATTATTAAATAAATTTTCAAATAAATCACAAATTCCCCTGATGCAAGGAAATTATCATGTTGCTATAGGTGATTTAACAATAACTGCTTCTATTGAAGAAGAAAGAGGGGAATCAAAATTTGTTATCAAAAAGATGCCAAAAAAACAACCTCCCCCTCAAAAAGGAAGAATTTCAGGGAGGAGACCTCCAATGCCAAAACCTATGACAAATAATCAACAAAGAAAGGGTGTTCCTGCTCCCCCAAAACCTCCTCAATCCTGATTCATATAACTGAATCAATTGTTTTCATTTGCCAATATTCTTTTTCATTATAGTATTCTTTTTTAGCTTTCCCTTTGTTTTCTAGTTTTTTCCAAAGAGATTGCATAGCATTACTGTCTTCAAAACCCGAAATTAATTGTTTATTATATTTTTTTAAACAAAATTTGTTAGCATTATAAAGGAGATTTTCCATTACACCCATTCTTCTATAATTTTTGTTAATACTTCCAAAAGAAGCTATAGGATAATCTAAATCAAATTCTAAATCATCTATAGAATCAATTACTTTTGTAGTAATTAGGTGGCCTATTTCCTTATTTCCTTTTTTTGCTGAAAAATAAAATTCTTCAAATCTTTTAGATTCTGAATCATCAGATACTAAGGGTTCTATTCTTTTATATTCTATTTTATATTGGTCTCTCATATTATAACTACTATAAGAGAGTAAATAAATCTGTTGGTTTTTAGTAAAATATTAAAAAACAAGTATTTTTATTTAAAACATGGAAAAACATAATATAATAACTAAGGAAAAATTGCAAAAATATTTTAATTTAACAGAAACTGCACTAGAAAAGATAAAACCAAACATAATAAAAGGAAAAGAATCTGAAGCTAAAGAAATAATTGAAATGGTAGAAAATTATCTCTCTGATGCAAAATATTTTCAAAAGAATAATGATTATGTTAATTGTTTTGCTTCTTTAAACTATTCTCATGGTTGGATAGATTGTGGGGTTAGAACAGGAATTTTTGATGTAAATGATGACAGATTATTTACTGTGAAATAAATTAAAAATTTATTCTATAGAATAGAAAAAATTAAATAATACTTTTTATTAAAAGGGCAACCTTAAACCGACTTAGCCGGTTCCAGAAATAAATCCGGTGGTAATAAAATGAAATACAAACACAACAAACACAAAGATAATCCAGAAAAGGATCAAAAGAGTTCTAAACTAACACAAGCTGTTTCTGGTGTTCCTATGAGTGAGCAATTGAAATTTGGGAATGGTTCTATGTATTACGAACGTATAAATAGATTCAAACCAAATGAATCTTATAAAAAAAGATAGATCAGTCTAGGAATGATAAAAAAGAGTTCATTTTTTGTTTTTTAATTTTTTAGAAATAATGTAAGGGGTTTAAGCTTTCTTTTTCCTTCCCTTTTCATTAATATGAAAATCTGATTCAAAATCCTCTTTTGTAGGTATGAAGTCCTTTTCATAAAAATCATGATTATATCTTTTAAGAAATTTAAAATTTACATTAAATCCAAGTTCTTTTAAAAAAGCCATGTTATTTTCCATCATCCAGTCTCTTACATTACTGCAATGATCTTCATAAATAACTCTAGCTCTTTTTTTTGGTTTTACACTAAATATAGCCCATCCTCTTGCTCCATCATCATGGTCTTGAAAAAGTTTGTATGTTTTTCCATCTAAGGAAGAGATATCTTCTTCAGAAAATTCAAATTTTGGATTTTTTTGAGAAAAACCTTTTTGAAAATCATAACTTCCATTACATAATTTTACTTCTTCTCTATTAGGGTTTAATCCCGCCCCTTCTGTTAATACCCTGTCAAGACATTTTTCCTGGTTTATAGTGAATAAAGGAACAGTGCCCAACCCAGAGAAATAATAAACATGTTGTGAAAAAACATCTATCTTCCCTTTATAATATCTTGCCCAACATTCTTCATCTCCTTGCCCAAAAAAACATCTATAAATAGCATCTGAATATTTTCCTATTAATCCTTTTTTTTCTTTGATTTTCTTTTCTTTATCTTTCTTTAGGTTTTTTTCTATTTCAGATTGATTAACTTCTTCTAATAGTTCTAAGACTGTATCTGGTTCTGTTCTGTCTGGATAAAACATGCCACTTTCTACTGGGTCATAGAATCTTTCATCTTCTTCATCATATGTCAGAGATAATGAAAAACAATTAGAAGGTTTATCAGAATAAGGTATAGGTTTTGCCCACACTGATACATTATCAGAAGTTTCAATTTGTTTTTTAGCATAAGAAGGAAGATAAATCTTTTTCTCCATAAGGAAATAATGGCTTTTAATTTTATAAATATTTATATCCTAAAATATAAAAACCCTTAATTCTTTTTTAAGATAATATGAAAAGAGGAAAAAAATTGATTGTTCTTAGCTTAGGTGGAAGCCTTATTATTCCTGATGATGTCGGAACTAATTATCTAAAAAGATTAAAAAAAGTATTATTAAAAAATAAAAAAAAGTATAAATTTATTATTATTTGTGGGGGAGGCAGTTTAGCGAGAAAATATATCAAAGCAATTGATTCTGAAAACATTGATGATAAATTCAAGGCCCTCTCTGGTATTGCCGCTACAAGAACCAATGCAAGATTTATGAATTATTTTTTTGAAATAGAACCCAAAAGAGGTATTCCTATGACTAAAGAATCAATAAAAAAATATCTGGATGAATTGGATATTATTTTTTGTGGTGCATTAAAGTATAGGCCAAACCAGACTTCTGATTCTACTTCTGCACAGGTTGCCAAAGAATTTGAGACTATTTTTATTAATCTTACAGATGTTGATGGACTTTATGATAAAAATCCCAAAGAGCATGATTATGCAAAACTAATTAAAGAAATTTCATGGAAAGATTTTAATAAAAAAGTTGAAAAACTAAAGTTTAAACCAGGACAACATTTTGTCTTAGATCAAAAAGCTTCAAAAATAATTATGAAAAATAAAATCCCTACTTATATTATAGGAAAAAAAGTAAAAGAACTTGACAATTTTCTCAATAATAGAAAATTTAAAGGAACTAAAATTGAAAGTTAATAAAATGGAAAAATCAGAAAAATATAAACTAGTAATAGAAACTAATTTTAATAAACTAAAACAAGAAGTAAAAAAATTAAAAAAAGAAAATAAAAACACAAAAATAATCTTTAGTTCTGAAAATGATGATTTAAATAGAAAAGTTTTAGAAAAAATTCCTGAGATTGATTTTTTATTAACCTCTTTATCAGAAAGAAAAGATTTTATGAAACAAAAAAATTCAGGATTTAATCATGTTATGGCTAAAGAAGCTAAAAAAAATAATATTTCTATTGCAATCGGTTTTGATGAAATCATTGATTCAAAAAATCCAGAAGAAAAATCAAAAATACTTTCAAGAATAATGCAGAATATTTTCTTATGCAATAAGAATAAATTAAACATGGTTTTTACTTCAAAAAAACATCCAAGAGAAATAAGAGACATAAAATCTCTCGGACTTGTTTTAGGAATGCCTACCTGGATGACTAAAGAATTAGGGTTTATTAAATTAGAGAATTAATAACAAATAATAAATCAGAGGAAGTGAGCAGATTTTTCTTAAGTTAGTTAAATTTTAGAGATTTTATAATAAAAATGTTTTTTAAGTTAATAAATTTCTTGTTAATATGGAAAATAGAAAAGAATTAGCAAACAAATGTATAGGAGATACTGAAAAAAACAATGAAAAAATTATTAATGAAATTGAAAAAAGAGATAATGTTTTATCAAAACTATATAATGATCCAGAAATTTCAGAAAAGGATATAATAAAGGCTATTGATAATTATTTTCTGTCTTATGTAAGAGAAGTCTCCCAAAAGAATAGTTCTCTAAAGCCCTTATCTATGAGATATGATTTATATTGGTCTAGGAGAAAAGATTGGCTTGGAGGAAATTTTGATTATAATTTTCCTTCTCTAGAAAAATAAACAAATAGTCTTTTAAAGTACAAAAATATATTATTTTATACAAAAATATTCAAAAGAGTTGAAAATGAAACATAATGTTAAGATAACAATATTAATTCTTGCAATGTTTTTAGCAACACAATTTATAGGCCTTTATGTTGTTAATGAATATCTTCCTGAAAAAGTTGTTGATGGTGAAAAGGTAACTGTTTCAGATGTTCCTTCTCTTCCATATGGCATGGAGACCCCTCAACCAGAAGAACAATCAGATTATAATCAGGTTTTTGCTTCTGTTGTTTTAGCTTTTATGATTGCATTGGGAATATTATTTTTATTGATGAGGTATAAGGCAGAGATAGTATTAAAAATATGGTTTGCTTTTGTAGTTTTAATTGCATTAGGAATTTTCTTTAATGCAATCCTTCCTGAAAATCAATATTCTTCCTGGTTTGCTTTGATTATTGCCCTTCCCTTAATGTTTTTCAAGGTATTTAAAAGAAATATTTTTGTGCATAACACGACAGAATTACTAATTTATCCTGGTATTGCTGCTGTTTTTGTACCTATTTTAAACATATGGACTATTGTTGCTTTATTAGTTGTTATTTCTATTTATGATATTTGGGCTGTATGGCATTCAGGAGTTATGCAAAAGATGGCAAAGTTTCAAATGAATAAAGTAAAAGTTTTTTCAGGTTTTTTTATACCTTATTTGTCAAAAAAAATGAAAAATAAAATTAAGAAGATGAAAAAACCTGAATTAAAGAAACTTAAGAAAAAAGGAGTAAGAGCAAGAGTAGCTATTCTTGGTGGAGGAGATGTAATATTCCCTATTATAACAGCAGGGGTGGTACTCAAAACATTAGGATTTATTCCTGCTATTTTGACTATTTTTGGGGCTTTATTAGGATTAGGATATTTATTCTTCTTTGCTAAACAACAAAAGTACTATCCTGCAATGCCTTTTATTTCAACAGGATTGTTTCTTGGTATGGGAATAGGGTATATATTAACAATTATTTAGTATCTTAGTTTATTTAAATTGTAATTTTTTGGAACTGTTATTATTTGTTTATCTTCTTGATTGTCAATAAAATCAATGTAATTCATTTTTTGTTGTTCCTGCCCCATAAATTCGGAGTCAAGTTTTCTATTGAGATATTCACAAAAATTTTCTGTTTCTTCTTTTGAAATCTCGCCAAAAC
>DATFJM010000038.1:0-2857 GCA_035269225.1 Candidatus Nanoarchaeia archaeon | reverse complement strand
CTTTATTGCCTTCAGGTTCTTGGCTTGCATCTAATCCACTAGATGTTTTTATTTTAGACATCTGGTCCAATAAATTTTCAAATGCTCCCTTAGAAATATCTCCTTTATTTTTAGCAAAATAATAAATTTCAGTGAATAAAGGTAATTTTATTTGTCCTTGATTTTCCTGATTAATTTCTACTTTTACAGGAAGCCCCATTTGTTTTAAAGAAATTATCTGTATTATATGTTCCATTAGTGTTGTTTTCCCTCCTGAGTTTGCTCCTGTTAAAATTGAAGCTTTTTCATTTTCATTTAAGTGAAAGGAAATGGGCTTAGGTTTTTCAAGAAAAAGATTTTCAGAATTTTCTATTATTAACTCCTCTCTTGTTTCTTTAGAGGATACATTAGGAAAAGTATTTTTATCCTGTGAGAATTGTTTTACCCCAGACATGAAATCATAAATTAATAAAAGTCTTTCTAGTTCTGCTAGTTTTCCTGGGATGTCTTTTAGTGTTTCAGAATTTGACTTTATTTTTTCTGCCATAGAAGAATTTTTTTCTGATTCCTGTTTACGTATTGCCTGATCTAAAGCTTCTTCATCTATTGAAAGAGGTATCTGGATATTCACAACTTGTTCAGGAATTTCTGAGTTTCTTATCTCATCATAAACAATATCTTTTAATTCCTTTGGTAATTGTCCTTTATTTAACATCTCAACTAGGCTTTCTCCTGAAACAGACAAATCTTTAGCTCTTGAATTGATTTTTTCATTTATTTCCTGGATTTTGTCCCTTACCCCATCGTAACTTAATCCTTGTTTTTGCTTTGATTCATCTATTAAACTCAACAAAGGATAAAGTTCATCAATTAGTTTTTTTAGTTTTCCTTCAGCAAAATTTTGTTGATTTAATAATTCTAAATTTTCTTTCCATGCTGATATTTTTTCAAGGTATCTTTCTAAATAAGCTTCATTAATTGAAGATAAGAATACAGATTGAGGTAACTGTTCCAAAGCCATAGAATATTCTGAACAATCCAAAACCTGAACAATATCTCTGTCTTCCAAAGCCTGCAAATCTGTTTCAGACAAAATTAATTGAGCGGGACAACCTTTTTCTTTTAGTTTATTAAAGGTTTCAGAATCTTCTGTTACAACAACTACATCATAATCAGGTGTCCAGGTTTTTGAAGGTTTTTTTAACTCATTCAAAAAGGAATTGTTGCTCACCGCCTGGTGATTTTTTATTTTATTGAAAAATGATTGTCTTTTCTTGATTTCTTCAGGATCCTGAGTAAATTCTAGTGAATTAAATATATTTGAAGTTTCAGGAAATACAAAATAATCAGATATAATATTCAGGACTTTTCTATGAATCTTTCTTGCATCAGGAGTTTTGAAAATACTTCTGTTTTTCTGTTTTGTAGGGGTTTTAGTTGTATTAAAAATACTCAAACCATTATTTTTTATAAAATTGTCAAACTCTTTTTCAATATTAATCTCTTTTTCCATAAGAAATAAGAAAATGTCTTGGTTTTAAAGATTTGTTATATTTTAGGAGTTAAATAAAATATTTTTAATCAAGAGTTTTAACCATGTACTCTCCTTTTTTTATATTTCCTGATTTATCCCTTTCACCAGATTTTTCAGATTCCAGAACATATCCTAATTTTCTGTAATATTCTCTAACTCCCACCCCTGAAATAACTCTTATTTTTTTACATCCTTTCTTTTGAGCAATTTTTTCAGCTTCTTTCATTAGCCTCCGCCCCAGACCTTTATGTTGAGAGATTTTTCCTTTTTCTCTTAATTTCATAGATTTACCATAAACATGCAATTCCCTTATCATTGCTTGCTTATTTTTTATTCTTAATCTTAATAATCCAAATAAGATCTCATTTTTATTAACAATTTCAAGAAAATACTCCTTGCCTCCAGATGCATTATATTTTGTTTCTTTAATTTTCAGATTTTTATCTATCCTATCCTCTCCGCCTCCAGCTTGCTGCATAGCAAAGCCTATTTCCCTATATCTTATTTCCTTAAGATTAATTCCTCTCCTTCGGAATTCTTTTTCAATTTCTGCTCTTAAATCAATCTTTTTTGTTCCTGCTGTTATATATTCTGGAGGAATTTCTCTCATAACCCTCATTACTCTACAATATCTTGGAGTATTTTTTAACATCTCAACTAAAACTTTCTTTATCTGTTCAACATCATATGGCCTATATTTTCCTTTCCAATACCATCTTTCTAACTCACTTCCAGGCATAACCTGGCAAGGATAAAGTTTTAATTGGTCTGGTTTAAACCTTGAATCAGAAAATATTTTTTTAAATTTTTGAATGTCTTTTTTAACACTGCTCTTAGGCAAGCCAGGCATCAAATGATAACCTATTTTAAATCCTGCATCACGTAAATTTTTAGTTGCCTTAACAACATCCTGAACTGTATGGCCCCTCTTAACTTTCTTATATATCTCATCATCAATAATCTGAACACCTAATTCAACTCTTGTACAACCAAATTCTCTCATTCTTTGAATATATTGAGAACATTTATCAGGCCTAGTTTCTATACATAAAGCCACACACCTTTTCTTAGCAGTCTCATTAAGTTTTTTGGCTTTTTCTAGATTCTTAGAAGTCTTTCCATTTAAACCATCATAAATTCCTTTAATAAATTTGTATTGAAAGTCTTTAGGATATTCCAAAAAAGTTCCTCCCATGATTATAATTTCTACTTTATCTGTTGGATGATGCATTGCCTGAAAAGCTTTTAGTCTTGCTTCAACTTGTTCTTTTGATTTGTAATCTAAACGAGAAGCTCTCATAACAACAGGAGATTTGGGGGTATAAGATTGTGGAACATCTAAAT
>DATFJM010000037.1:0-2692 GCA_035269225.1 Candidatus Nanoarchaeia archaeon | reverse complement strand
TATCCTTTTTCAACTGCTTTTTTCATATTTTCATCTGATGTATTGTATTCTCTTATTATTTCTTCTATTTCTTTATCCATTTCATCCTCCGTATTTTACAATTAATTCCTCTATTTCTTGTCTTTTTATGTAGTTAGATTTTCCTTTTTCTCTAACTAGTTTTTTTATTTCATGGTAAAAGTTTTCAAGATGTTCTATTTTTTCAGACATCTTATCTATTGTTTGATTTGTCTTTTCCATATTTCTTATTATCTCTTTGTTTTCCATTTTGCCACTTCTCTTTTATTTTTTTGAGCATTTTAGGGTCTACTTCGTCTTCTGAAAGAGGTTTATAACATGCCCTACAATATATTTTTTTATTTCTCAAAGAAACATCTTTTATTTTTCCTCTATATATGTTGCATTTATGTTCTATTGTCCCATCTGCTTTAGTGATTCTCATTTTAAACTACAAATTGGTCTAGCCATTTATTTATTTCATTTAAATTGTCAGGACATTCATTTAAATTTATGGGAATGAAATCTGTTTTCATGAAATAGTCATTTATTTGGGAATATTCTTCTTTTTTTCTTTCTAGCCATTCATTAGAATATTTTTTTTGTATCTCATACATTACTATTGATTTATCTTTTATATTTTCAAAGTAAACATCACATACATTTCCATTAGGTAGTTCTTGTTCTGTATAAACCCTTATCCAATTTTTATTGGATTTATTTTTATGGATTAGTTTCATTACTAATAGAGTTTTTACTACTTCGTGTTTTTGGAAACTCGGGTCAGAGTTTGCTATTCTTATTTTGTATAAATTAGTCCAGTCTATTTTATTCATTTTATATTTTTCATTCCTAAACCTTTTACTAGTTGAATATTTTGGTCTTCTGATTCTTTTTCTTTTATTTTCATTAACATTTTTCTTCTCTTATACATATTTCTTGTATATTTTAATCTTGATTTTAATTTGTTTAGTCTTTTTTTTGCTTGTTCTGGGCTTAATCCCTCTTTTATGTATTGTTTGTATAGGCTTTTACACTCAATATTGTCTACTGTGTATTTGCTTTTTCTATCTTTAGGGGGGATATAAAAGGGGTTTGTTACTTCTTTTTTCTTACATCTTCTGCATAATAGTTTATTATTTGTATCTTTACTTTTGAATAAATTTTTTGTTCTTAATAATCTTCCACATCCTTCACATCTCTTTTTTGGTTTTCCTTGAACCATTCTTCACCTCTTTTACTTTTACCTCCTTTTCTAATGTTCTTTTCAATTCCTCAATTTTTTTATTTAATGAATAATAATATGCACTCATTAATCCTAATCCTCCACACATTATTGCTTTTATTATATTTAAGTCTGGTTTATCTATAAATGCTACAACTAAAAAAAATGCTGCAAATATATATAGTGCTATACTAAAAGGGTTATTCATTTCTCTTTTTTTCTTCTATTAATTTACTTGCTTCTCTTTTGGTGAATGATTTGTTTTCTGTGTCTATACCTAATTGTTTTAAGAATTTGATTTGTTTTTCTGTTGCTTTTGGTTCTTCAGGTTTATTATCTTTTTTTGTATCATTAATATTTTCAGAATTATATATTCTTGTTACTATATCTGCAAAAGCATCTGAATCTGGGAGCATTCCTACTTCTTGGAATACTTCCTTTGTTTGTTTTGCTATTTGTTGGAATTTTTCTTTATCCATTTTGAATATTATTGGTGGAGGGGGTTTAATCCTCCACCTTATATGGAGGTCAAAAAATGGATTCTGAGAAATCCATTAATTAACTATTAGTATGAATTTATGGTATTATTTAAATTGTTGTGTTCATTTAATGGGGACAAATTTGTATTTAAATTTGTAATAATTTCCTTCTTTTACTCTCTTATATTCTATGTTTTCTTGTCTTCTTAATTTATTTAATGGTTGGGCTACTTGGTGTCTTTCTTTTCGTAATATGTCTGCTATTTCTTTTGAATCTAGCCACTTTCCCTTATTCTTTTTCAATACTTTTTCTACTTCTTCTTGTCCCATTTTGATTATTAACATAAATAAAATAAAAAATTAAAATAAAAAAATTAAACTTTATACTAGATGTTGAATTGTTGCAGAGTAATTTCCTTTTGCATTTTGAGCAAAAGTTGTGTCTACATCATATTCATATGTTGTGTCAGCAGTTCTGTTCATAACTCCTGTTTCAAATCTTAGATAACTTCCTTGGTTACTACAACTATCTACAATGTCTCCACTAAATGCTCCACTTGTTTCTTCAAAATACATAGATGTTATTTCATCACAGCTTTCTATACCTTGTTCATTAGTTACTTTAACTACAAGGTTTGATTGTATTTTAACATCTGCTTTATTTGTCTCTTGCAACATAAAGGAAACTGTATTTCCTCCGTATGTTGAACCTAAATCAACTGTATCATCTTCAGTCCATCCACTTCCTGTAGAAACTTTCAATTCCATAGGAGATTCAACTTCAACATTTGCTTCTGCTTGGTTACTTAGATAGTCTACTAAAACAGCACTACCAAATCCTGCAACCAAAATAAATGCAAAAAGCAATACTGGTAACATCTTCTTTCCTCTACTCTTCTGTTTCTTCTTGTTCTTTTCTTCCATTATTATTTAACCTCCTTTCATCTTTTTGAATATCACTGCCTACGGCAGGTTTTCTCATCTCTCTTAG
>DATFJM010000036.1:0-3983 GCA_035269225.1 Candidatus Nanoarchaeia archaeon | reverse complement strand
CTCTTTACATTCATATATATCATCATCCTGGGCTCCCACATCTTCTTGAGATGTTGGACTAATCGTATCTACCTTACTCCAAGAACAACCATATTGATTAGTACATTGAGAACAAGAACTACTTGTAACATCCGTACAAGTTAATTGTGAACAAGAATAAGCAGTACCATAACAATAAGAATTATCTTCTTCATAATCACTAAACTGAATTTCATCTCCTATATCAGCAGTTCCACAAACCCACTCACTACTTCCAGAATCATATTTAAGTATTTCATCATCTGAACAAGATTTATCTCCAATAGTTGTACCAGAACCAACATCTCCTGGAGAAAAACAATTATTCATGTTTTCATCACAAAAACTTGCTGCACCAACATCACTTCCATAAGAAATACCACCAGAGTTTTCATTCCAATAACTTTCAAAACTTGAACATTCCCAATTACCAGAATTATATTTTAAATATCCAGAACAACCACTTGGAGGTGAAAGTTCATCAATAGCATGTCCTCCTGCAGGGTCTGTTCCTGCATTTACAGCAAAAATAGCTCCACCAGCGAGAATAAAAATAAAAATAGCAATAAAACTATAAAACCATTTGTTAGTCATATGAATATTAATCTTTCCTATCTTAACTCTTTTTTTCTCAGACATTTTATTATTTAGTATTTATAAACCATTAGGATTTATAAATATTTCCCCTCAGTTAGGTGTTGAAAAGTTCCCTGTATTTAAATTAAGATTACATAATTCTGTAACTGTCATATTTTTTATTGTATTGTTTGAAGAAAAATAAATCATGCCTGTTTTAGTTTGAGTTTCTGCTAAGGAATCTGCACCATATGAAATCCCTTTATTGTACCCATTTACATATCCATTAGTATATGCTTGTTCTATTTTATTTTGAAAACCAAAATATGCAAAAACCAATAATGCTACTAAAACAAGAACAAACATTATTTTCATACCAGTTTCTTTATTTATCCTTAATGTATAAAATTTCTTTTCATTTTTTTTCTCTTTTTCCATAAAAAATAAATACTTTTTATATTTAAAAAACTATCCTATTATTACTATTTCTGGTTTTAATCTTGCTACTTTTTTACTTATCCCCAAATCATGAACAGTATTAACAACATCCTCAATATCCTTATAAACACTTGGAACTTCTTGTGTAAAAGATTTTATTGATTTTGATTTAATTAATATTCCTTTTTTTTCTATTTCTTTTAATATTTCCTCCCCTGTAAATTTTTTTAATGCCTTGCTTCTTGACATAACCCGCCCCGCCCCATGAACTGTTGAACCAAAAGTTAACTTTTCCGCCTCCTTAGTTCCTACTAAAACATAACTTGAAGTAGCCATTGAACCAGGAATTAAAACTGGCTGTCCTGTTTCTCTATATGTTTTAGGTATTTCCTTTCTTCCAGGGCCAAAAGCCCTAGTAGCTCCTTTTCTATGAACACAAACTTTTTTGTTTTTTCCATTTATTTTATAATTTTCAAATTTAGCTATATTATGGCTAACATCATAAACAATATCTACTTTTATTTTAGGAAAAATTCTCTTTAATTCATCTCTAATCCAGTGAACCATTAGTTGTTTATTTGCAAAAGCAAAATTAACAGCACAAGCCATTGCTTGATAATAATCCCTTCCCAATTCACTATTTATTGGAGCAGAAACTAGTTGTTTATCTGGAAAAGACTCTTCAGAATATTCTTTTTGCATTTTTTTAATGTAATCAGAAGCTATCTGGTGTCCTAAACCACGAGAACCACAATGAATCATAATAACCACTTGATCTTTTTTAAGACCAAAAATTTCAGCAGTTTTTTTATCAAATATTTTATCAACAATTTGAACATCTAAAAAATGGTTTCCAGAACCCAATGTTCCTAATTGTCCTATCCCTCTTTTAATTGCCTTATCTGAAACCTTTTCTGGATTTGCTTCTTGCATACACCCTTCTTCTTCAAGATGTAAATAATCTTGTTTTTTTCCATATCCCTTTTCAATAAGATATTTTGCTCCTCTTTTCATAATCTCTTTAAATTCTTTTTTTGAAACCTGAAAAGGGCTTCCTCTTCCAAGACCAGAAGGAATTCTTCTGTCTAATTCATCTGCAATTTCTTGTTTTTTATTTTTTAAATCCTTTTTTGTTAAATTGGTTTTTAAAAGCCTTACTGAACAATTAATATCATAACCCACTCCCCCGGGACTTATAACTCCTTCTCCTGATTTAGAAGCGTCAAAACCTGCAACCCCTCCAATAGGAAAACCATATCCAACATGCATGTCTGGAAGCCCTATTGAATATTTTAATATTCCTGGTAGTTTAGAAACATTTTTCACTTGTTCTATTGAACCTGAATCAAGATTATTCAATATATTTTCTGAAACAAATAATCTCCCAGGAACATTCATATCCTCCTCCCGAGGAATTTCATACACATTATCTTTAATTTTTCTAATTTCTTTCATTTTAAAAACTATAAAAAGAGAAAGGATTTTATATTTTAATATCTTTTTGTTTTTATGAACAAATACAAAGTATTTACATATTACAAAAAAGAGGAAAAAACAATAAGGATTATTGGTTTTAAAATGGATAAAAAAATGAATAATATTTTTGGGAAACATTTTAATGACCTTGTTACCAAAGCAATGAAGTCAATTAATGAAAATAAAATCCCTGATCCTGAATATTATGAAGGTGAGAGAAATCTAAATAATATACTTGAAACAATCCAGACAATAAGAGAAGAAACCTCTCCTAAAAAAATAATCAATGAGTATCAAAAACATCAAAAAGAATATATAAAAGAAACAATAAGGAAATATTCTCTTAATAATTAAACATCAACAACTACCTGTGCTATCCAAGTTCCTTGTTTTTTATTTACTTTTTTTATAAAAAAATCATTAAATGTAATTGCCTTAATATGATTTGATATCTCATAGTTTCCTCCCTCACAATTATCAAATAAAAAATAAAAATCAAGTAAATACTTTTTTTTCTTTTTTCTTATTTTTATTTTTTTTATTTCTGAAATAATAATCCCTTTTCCATCAAATAAAATTAAAAACTCTTCTAAAAAATTATACAATAGCTCTTCCAAAGAATCACTACTAATAGAAAAACTGTCTTCTTTTTTTGAAGCGATTTTATCCGTTGATATTATTTCTTTCAAAGCTAAAGCTGAATTTTTAAAAACATCTTCTAAATCCTCTCCATAAGCTCTGAATTTTATGTCTGCTGTATGTTCTAAAAATTTATATTTCATTTTCCCAACAAAACAATTTTAATTTTTTAGGACTATAATGAGTCAAATTAGAAAAAATTCCTATTTCACTAACAAAAATATCTCTCTCAGGAGTATTATTTAAAATACACTTCCCTGTAATTGAACATATTTTAGAAGTACAATTAAGATAAAAAGGTTTTTCATTTTCTATTTTATTTTTAATAAGAGGCATTTCTTCTTCTGTAATAGGTAATTCATTTTCATTAATACTAACAACCTCATTTCTAAGACTATTATTCATTTGTATATCTCTTAAAATAGAAATTTGTGTTTGAATCATCTGATTTTCCGGATTCTGGTTTTCATTAAATCCAGGGATTGTCCTATTTCCTAATATCAACAGAATAACAACTGTTATCAACATAATTGCTATAAAGGCTTCTACAATCTTTATCCAGCCTTTTTTATTCTTCTGGAAAATTAAAAAAAAGAAATTCATTTTACCATGATTTTATTCTTAAATAACCCTCCTTTTTTTCTGCTTTTTTATTATAGTATTCTATTCTCTCCCTCACCACAAAAATATCTCTTGTTAAATTTGTTGTTTCTGTATCCAGTATTGTTCCATTGCTATATATAAAATCTATTCCAAAATTTCTTTGTTCACTAATATTTAATTCTTTTTTGATTAAAGAATAATTATTTCTATATTTTTTTATAAAACCTGAAACC
>DATFJM010000035.1:0-12967 GCA_035269225.1 Candidatus Nanoarchaeia archaeon | reverse complement strand
CCATTGAAGTAAGTTGCTGTAACTTTGTTTCAAGTATAGCCTGAGCTTGTCTTTGAGATAGTTTGTATTTATCCATTAAACCTTCTTTAGCTTCTTTTGTAGAAGGAGATTTTTTAATTAAATTAATGATATCGTCAATATTTTTCAATGCAATCAACAAACCTTCTACAATTTCCAGTCTTTCTTTAGCTTTTTTTAATTCAAATTCAGAACGCTTAGTAACAATTTTCTTTCTATAATTAACATATTCAATTAAGATATCTTTAAGATTCAGGACTTTTGGTTGTCCTCTAACTAATGCAAGAAAATTAGAATTATAAGCCTCTTGTAATCTAGTATATTTATACAAAGCATTAATCACAAATTTGGGTTCTGTTCCTTTTTTTAATTCTAGGACAATCCTTATTTTTCCTTTTGCAGACTCATCTCTAATATCAGAGAGATTTTTTATTTTCTTTTCCTGAGCAAGTTTAGCAATTTGTTCTACCAAACTGGATTTATTTAATAAATAAGGGATTTCTGTTATAACGACAGCTTGTTTTTTCTTTAATTTTTCTGTTGTAACCTTTCCTCTCATAATGAGCCTTCCCTTCCCTTTTCTATATAACTCATCAACATCTCCAGAAATACTCCCTCCTGTGGGAAAATCAGGCCCTTTGATTATATTTGTTAATTCATTTATTGTTATTTCAGGATTTTTTATATAGGCAGTTATTGCATCACAAACTTCAGTTAAATTATGCGGAGGTATATTTGTTGCCATTCCAACTGCAATACCTGAAGCACCATTTAATAATAATCCAGGAAGTTTACCTGGAAGCAAAGTAGGTTCTTTCAAAGAATTATCATAATTTGCAATAAAATCAACTGTTTCTTTATCAATATCTGTTAAAGATTCCTGTGAAATAGCCCTAAGTTTTGCTTCTGTATATCTCATAGCAGCAGGAGGATCACCATCAATAGAACCAAAATTTCCTTGCCCAAAAACTAGAGGGTATCTTAAAGAAAAATTCTGAGCCATCCTTACCATTGCTTCATAAACAGCAGAATCTCCATGAGGATGGAATTTACCTATAACATCACCAACAACACGAGCAGATTTTTTAGTTGAAGTATTATGTTTCAAACCCATCAAATACATTGCATAAAGTATTCTTCTCTGAACAGGTTTTAATCCATCCTCAACTGCAGGCAATGCACGAGAAACAATAACACTCATAGCATAATCTAAATAAGACTTCTTCATTTCTGATCCTACTTCAGTATTAACTACATCCTTGCTAGCTTTCTCCCTCATCCAGCTATTTTTTCCCTTTGCTGTTTCTGGACTTTTACTTTCTGTTGTCTTGTTTTCTGTGTTTTCTTGTTCTGTCATTTTATTGGTTTTTTATTTTTGTTTTTAAAGAGATTGATTTTTAAAGAGATTATTATGCAGTTGGTTCTCCTTTTTCATCTAAATATTTCATGAATTCATCTTCTGTTAATTCTTCTTTTTTAATGTCTGATCCTTTCCACCCGCACTTATTACATTTCCACATTCCTTTAGCTTCTTCTCCAACTACAACCTGAACATCATCACTATCACATTCAGGACATTTTCTGACCTTGAATGTTTTGCCTTTTTTCTTTTTTTCTTGAGGTGGTTTTTCACCTTTCAAAATCCATTCAGGTGTTTGTATTTTTGATTTCTTCTTTTTTACCATTTTGTTCTTTATTGGTTTTTAGACCGTGTCTTTTTTTGAAAAAGACCGTTTACCATTTTGTTCTTTATTGGTTTTTTAATAATTCTTTAATATCAAATTTAACTAAATGTCTAAATCAGCTTTTTTAGCATTTTCTTGTATAAATTCTCTCCTTGCCTGAACTTTTTCTCCCATTAGCATTGAAAATATCTGGTCTGCCTCTAAAGCATCCTCAATATAAATTCTTTTAACTTTTCTTGTTTTTGGATTCATTGTAGTTTCCCATAATTGTTTTTGAGACATTTCCCCTAATCCTTTAAATCTTGTAACATTTTGTTGTTTTGAAATATTTAATTTTTCCTGCATCTTTTCTAATTCTTCTTCTGAATAAACATAATAATCTTTTTTCTTCCTTACTCTATATAATGGAGGCATAGCAGCATAAATATATCCTTCTTCAATTAATTTAGGCATAAATCTATAAAAGAAAGTTAAAAGCAAGGTTTTAATGTGATCTCCATCAACATCTGCATCTGTCATAATAACAATTCTATTATACCTTATTTTAGTTATATCAAAATCTTCTCCCACTCCTGTTCCAATAGCAGTAATCATATTTGATATCTCATCACTTGACAACGCCCTTGCAGGAGCTGCTTTTTCAACATTGAGTATCTTACCTTTTAATGGAAGTATTGCTTGTGTTTCTTTATCTCTTGCTTGTTTTGCACTATTATGAACAAAAACTCCTGAAGAAAGAGCAAAATTATGTGTTCCAGGAACTTCTAAATCATAAACATCAATTTTCTTTTTCAACTTTTCAATTCTTTTTATTTTATGGTTATAAAGTCTTACATGCTCCATCATGTTTCCATAGTCATTATTAAAATACCGATTACAGAAAGTATCTAAACTCAAAACGCTTTTGTCATTGTTACTAACCCTTATCTCATCAAAATCTTTAAGTGTTCCGTATTTTTCTAAAATTTCCTTCATAATTTTAATTGTCTTTTCATAATAAGTTTTATTTAGTGCTTGTTTTCTTTTTCTCCTAAAACCTGGAGTCCATTGCTCTTTTGTTTTCTGACTTCTCCAATTCAAAAGATTCTTATTGTTCCATTGTTTTTTTGCAACTTTTGAAAGATGTTCTCTTGCTTCGGGGTTACCCTTAAAGAAAGCTTTTATTTTTTGTGATGCTTTTTTCCTATTTTGAGGATTAGACCAATATTTCTTTTGGTCCTTGTCAAGCCTTTCCAATATCTCCTCTCTTGCTTCTTTATTGTTATTAATGAATTCCAAAAATTTATTTTTCATATATTCTTTATATTCAGGATCTTCCCATTGTTCTTTAGCTTTTTTAGAAAGCATTTTATTAATTTTAGGAGATTTTGCCCACTCACTAATCCTATTTCTATATTCTGGCTTTTTATGGGCCTCTAAAGATTTTTCTTTTCCCTCTCTGGAATGTAATGTTTTCTCTAAGTGCTCATTATGTAGGATTAAGTGATCTTCTTTTTTCATCCTTATAATATTTGAAGGGTTGTTGTTTCTTTTATTAAAATCTATATGGTGTTTATGTTCTCCCTGGTTTTTATCATATTTTTTATTTTTTATATTAAAATCATCTGATAAAAGATGAGTAAAGATCCATGTTTTATTTGGGTCCCATACCATCTCATAACCATCTATAGTAATCCTTCCCCCAATTTTTGAGATTCTTTTATGTAGGGGCATAAGAGAATCTCTTTTAGTTAAATTCTTTGCTTGTTTATACTTCCCACTTCTTAACATAAATTTATGATCTGGTGTGCAAACAATTTCTTCATTATTATCTAAAACTACTTTAATAACATCTACATCTCTTTTAGTTATTCTAGGAGATTTAATCTCTCCCATAGCAACACCTCCATTATTGTCAACTGTATAACAGTAATTTGTTTTTCCTTCATTATCCTCTTTAACAAGTTCTTTAAAAGAGATATTTCTCCCATCTGCTAAAGCCACTTTAGTGTCTCCTGAAAAACATCCTCCAGCAGAATCTCCTTCTACTATATATAATTCAGTTTCATCTGATTTTTTATTTGAACAATCACTTAATTTTCCTGGTAATCCTCCTAAAGAAAAAGCATTTTTTCTCCTTACTAAATCCTTAGCCTTTTTAGCTGCTTGTCTTGCTTTAGAAGCATCTACTGCTTTAGAAGCGATTCTCTTTCCAACAGGAGGGTTTTCTTCTAAAAACTCTGATAAAGCAGAAGTAACCATAGAATCAATAACTCCTTTGACTTCACTATTTCCTAATTTTGTTTTTGTTTGTCCTTCAAACTGAGGATCTGGAATCTTTATACTAACGATTGCTGTTAGCCCCTCCCTAACATCATCTCCAGATAAATTACCTGTTTTCAATAAATTCCTTTTTTTAGCATAATCATTAACAACTCTTGTTAATGCTGTTTTAAAACCAGAAACATGTGTTCCGCCCTCAATAGTATTAATAGTATTTACAAAACCATAAATACTATCTTTATATGAATTAGTATATTGGATTGAAATTTCAGCCACAAGACCATCTGTTTTTCTTTTAAAATAAATTGGCTTTTGATGTAATGTATCTTTAGATTTATTTATCCACTTTACAAATTCTATGATTCCTCCTGAATAATGAAAATCTTGTTGTTTATCCTCTCTCTCGTCTCTCAATGTTATCTTTAATCCTGCATTTAAAAAAGCAATTTCTCTAAATCTTGTTTCCAATGAACTATAACTAAAATCTGTAGTTGAAAATATTTCTTCATCTGGAAAAAAAGTAATTTTTGTTCCAGTTTCTTCTGGTTTTGTTTTACCCACAACCTGTAATTTTGTTTTTGGTTTTCCTTTTGAATATTCTTGTCTATAAACCTTGCCATTTTTTTTAACTTCGACTACTAATTTACTAGATAAAGCATTTACACAACTAATACCCACACCATGAAGACCTCCTGAAATAGCATAAGACTTTCTATCAAATTTTCCTCCTGCATGTAATTTAGTTAAAGCAACTTGTACAGCTGGAACCTTATAATAGCTATGATTATCTACAGGTATTCCTCTACCATCATCCTGAATAGTAGCAGAACCATCTTTATTTAATGAAATTTTAATTTCTTTAGCAAATCCTGCTAATGCTTCATCAACAGAATTATCTACTGCCTCATAAATAAGATGTTGTAACCCATCTCTTCCAGTAGAACCAATATACATTGCAGGCCTACGTCTAACACCTTCTAACCCTTCTAAAACTTTTATAGACTTTGCACTATAATCTTTTTTTTCAGCCATTTTTTAAATAAATTTAACCTCTCTTATTTAACTCAGAATTGAGGTAATAAGAAAAAGAAATCAATTTTATTTATAAACCTTTCTACTAATTTCTCGACGACAAAAAGAAATAAGGCTCTAAAAATCAAAAAATACTAAAAGCAAAAATATACCTGGATTTTTTGGTTTATTTCTTCTTTTTTCTATATGGAAAGTCCTTATTCAAAAGGTAAGTTCCATTCAGAACGAAGTGAGAATTGTTGAAAAAAGATGGTTTTGGTTTATTTCTTCTTTTTTCTATATGATTTAGAAATCCACCTGACCTTTCTTCTTTTCATTGCCTTATTCTTTCTGCATTTAGAAGAACAAAAATGGTCTATTACACCATCATTATGTACTAAAGTAACCCCTTTGTGAAGATCATACTCTTTGCCACAATAAGTACATTTAGTCATTTTTATTTTTTATTTTATTTAATTTCTTGGTTTTTGCACTGTATCTTTTTTTGAAAAAGATCATTTTAAGAATATGCTCCTTTAGTTACCTTGGATTTAATTCTTCTTGCTTCAATCTCAGTTTCTCTTAATATTAATACATCTCCTTTTTTTACAGGGCCTTTTACATTTCTTCTCATAGATCTTCCTTTATCTCTTCCTTCTTGTACCAAACATTTTACCTGAGTAATCTCTCCTCTAAAGCCTGTTTTTCCAACTAATTCTTCCACAATTGCAGGAACAGGTTCTCCCATTATTTTCTCAGAACCTTTTGATGCTTTCTGTTTTACATTTTTTTTCTGTTGTGTTTTAGCCATTTTACCTTATTAATTTCCTTGTTTTGAAAAAGTAAAAAATTATTTATTCATTGAATTTATATCTTCTTCTGCTTCGCCAGCTTCTATGACTGCAAGTGAAGAAGTTGAAACAGGCAATCCAATTGCAACACCCAACTTTTGTTTGCTTTCTACTTCTTGGCAAGGTATTCCTTTTTCCTTACACAAAGCAGGTAAGTGTTGTACAATCTCCTTAGGCTCAACATCTGTTGCATAAACAACTAATTTAGCTGTTCCTCTCTCAATAGCCTTGGTAACTTCATTAGCTCCCTTTTCTACTTTCCCTGTTCTCTTTACTTTTTCAATTATTTTATATATATCCATTTCCTTGTTTTAAGAGTTTAAATTTATTTAATTAAGAGAGGATTATCTATATCCTCCCCTTGTATCTGGTTCATCAGATAAGATTATCAAAAAAGACCCATTTATAAATATTTCCTTAACTCCTATTGTTCCTTTTTTACTATTTTTTCTATATTATCTTTAAATTTTCCAATATCTTCTTTTTTTACTCTTGCCCCTATTGCATTATTATGTCCCCCGCCTGTAGAATCTTCAATATCTTCAAGAGCCTTCAAAACAATTTTTTTTATGTTATTTCCTCTTCCAGAGATATTTGCTCTTTCTCCTCCGGTATAAATTATTAATATATATTTTTCAGGATACTCATAACTTAACCCATTTGCAATTTCAGAACTCATACTTGTCTCTCCCTGATATTCATAAAAAATAACTTCATCCTCTTCTCTAACTGATTTTTTTGCATCACTTAATATTTTCTCATATTTCCGATGTATTTCAGAATATCTATTATGCATCTCCTTATTTTTCTCATTTTTATCTAAAATATCATAAGGGGTTTTGGCTTGTTTTAAAAATCTCATCATTTTTATTACATTAGTTGTTCTGTCCTTTAAACCAAAACCAAGAAGCCTTGAGATTTTGCCTATTTCTGATTTATAAAAAACATCAAATGCTGTGTTTTCTCCCGGAGAAAGAGAACCAATTAAATCAGGGTAATACTCTCTAAATTCATAAAACAAATCTTCAGAAAAATACCCATCTGAAATACATCCAACCATTGCCAGCCAAAGATTCTTTTTTTCTTTATTCAATTGATAGCATAAAGCTGTTACTGGCTCTCCTGTTGGTTTTTTATTATATTTAGGATTATAATAATTAACAAAATCAGGAATATTCTTTTTATCATCCTCACCAAGTAGATGATGATCTACCCAAACAACAGGCAGATTATATTGTCTTATTTTTTCAAAAAACTCTTTTGAAATTCTTGGCATATCTAAAACAAAAACATAATCCGGATTTAACTCTCTTACTTTTCTAAAATAATCCTCATTTAATTCAGGGGATTTAATTGGGAATCCTTTTCCTTTGTCATAAGCTCTCTGTAAAATTAAAAAACTACACAAACCATCCTGGTCATTATCAAACAAAAAAAGAGGGTTTTGTGATTTATTAAGATGTTCTTTTAATTCTTTTACTTGATTTCTGGTTAACATAAAACAAAAAAAACCTTCTATTATTTAAATCTTTATTAGATAGTTTTATATAATTTAATTTCTAAAAAATATTATGGGAATGTTTGGGTACTTTAGTTTATATTCTATTAATCCTCAGGATCTTTTTATTATAATTGCGTTTATTGTCTCCTTTTTTATATTCAATCTTGCTTTTTCTAAATTTTTAAAGCAAAACAAAACATCATGGGTTCCTGCCTTAGGTTTAGCAATTGCAACTAGTTATGGATTATGGATGACAGGATTTAATTTAAGTATACTTACTTCAAGAATAAACCTTTCAGAACAAACTCTTTTATGGTTGGGGGGGATTTTAGTGATTTTTCTTCTTGTAATATTTTTTGTGAAATCAAAAAACAAAAGAAAAATAAACTTACTATTCATTATAATAGGAACTTTGTTTTTGTTCTTATCTCAAACAGGGTTTTTTACATCTACTGGTTCTGCAATAATCATAGGAATCATACTTGTAATTTTTGGGTTATACCCCTATTTCAAAAAGAAGAAGTAAAAGTAAACATCAAATTTTATTGTTGTAATTGAGAAAGATCCATTTGTTTTTGTTGGGTTTGATTAAGGTTTTCCTCAACAATTTCTATTTCTGCATTTTCTCTCAACTTCATAATTTTCTCTTGTAATAATCCTTGAGTTTTTTGACTCTTTAATTTCTCTTTTATTGTTTCTTCTAAATCTTCATAACTTGAATTAGGAGCTTGTTGTAAAAAGATTTCTTTATTTTCTTCATAAAAATCTTTTGCTTCTTTATCTGTAATATTTACTCCTGAATCATTTATCATATTTTGGTAATATTGTGATAAAATTATTTGTTGTTTAAAACTTCCTATGACTTCATCATAATCTTGTCCTTGTTTATTGACTTGGCTCTTGAATTCTTCTAATGTCATTCCCTTATTAGAAAGTTGTTGTTTCATTATTTGTTCTGTTTCACTGGGAGATATTTCTATTTCTTTTTTTGCTTCTTGGTACAGAATTTTTTGATTTATCAAACCTTGTATAGCAGTCATATCATCTGATGCTCCTCCTTCTTGTTCCAACATTACTTTATAGGCGTCTAAATCTTCTCTAGTTATTTCCTCTTGATTAACTTTTGCAACAATTGTTTCTTCCTTGTTATCTTCTTGATTATTATTTGTATTATCCATATTAAATGCAAAAAATCCTGCTAAAATAAGGATAACAAAAACTATACCATAAACAATATATCTCTTTATTGATTTGTTTTTAATTTTGGGTTTAGAAATTATCTTTTTTGTCTCTTTATTCTCTTTTTTATTAAGTTCTCCTTTATTTTTTTCAGAGGTTTTTTTATCATCTTCAATTCCTTCTTTTTTGTCTTCAGAATTTTTGTCTCCCTCTTTCTTTTTTTTGTTTTCTTCTTTATCATCACTCATAAATATCAATAATAAGAAATTAAGTTTTTTTAAAAATCTTTTTGAAAGAATCATATAGAATAACATATGAAAATTTATAAAAAGAAATAATCTTTTAATCATATGAAAAAATACTCTTGTATAATTCCCTTTTATAATGAAGAAAAAACAGAAATGAATTCTCTTAAGGAAGTATCAAAAATAAAAAAATTAGAAAAAATTATTTGTGTAGATGACGGTTCAACAGATAATTCTTCTAAAATAATTAAAAGAAAATATCCTGAATTTGAATTAATAAAATTAAAAGAAAATAAAGGGAAAACCGAAGCAATAAGGCAAGGGATAAAGAAAATAAAAACAAAATATGTCCTTCTCATAGATGCTGATTTAAAAAACCTTAAAAGCCAAGAAATAGAAAAAGCCATAGAAAAATCAGAAAAAGAAAATCCCAACATGGTCATTCTTAAAAGAATCAAAGCTCCTTTTCATATAAAACTTTTCAGACTTAATACTCTTTTAAGTGGAGAGAGAATAATAAAAACAAAAGACCTTAGAGAAATATTAAAAGGAGATTGTCAAAATTATCAAATAGAAGTTGCAATAAATGATTATATGTCAAGAAAAAAGAAAAAAGTATTCTGGCTGCCATATTCAGGTGAAAATATTCCAAGAAAAAAGAAGTGGGGAATACACAAAAGCCCTTATTTTAAAATGTATATTAAACTTCTTGTCTACATAGGAATTATTCCCGCCTTAAAACAAATTGCTCTTTTTTGCAGGAAAAAGATCTAAAATACAATAAATTTTTTCAATGCTTCAAGACAATCTCCAAACATGAAAGAGATTGAAACTATTTCGCAGGGAATTAATATTATAAAACATCATGGATATTTTATAATATTTTTATTAATGGTAATTGAAGGGCCAATTGTTTCTGCTGCAGCAGCCTTTGCTTCTTCTTTAGGATATTTTAATCTATATATCATATTTGTTTTGTCTTTTTTTGGATGTTTTATTCCTGATTTAATTTATTTTTCAATTGGAAAGACAGGTAATAAATCATTAATTAAAAAACTAAAAAGAAAGTATGGAGAAAAAAGAATAGAAAAACTAGTTAGAAAATTACATAAAAATAAAAGAAAAACCCTTGTTGCAGTAAAACTCACTCCTTTTGCATCAGTGCCAGGGTTAATCTTATCCGGTTTAATGGGGATAAGATATAAATCATTCATAATGATAAGTATGATAACCACTTTTTTTATTTCTGCTGTTTTTGTAACAACAGGTTATTATTTTGGTGTTATGTTTGACACCCTTATTAATTATTTTAATATAACAATAGGGGTGGTTGTTTTAGCAATAGTTTTAAGTATTTTTTATCCTTACTTAATAAAAAAGATAAAGGAAATAAAAAGACTATTTTGATTTTATAAAGAGTTCTTCTTTTGAATCATTTCCTTTGCTTTTTTCTCATTAAAACCAAAAACAAAATAATAATGACAAGAAACACACCTAAAAAACCTAAATTCCTGTTTTTTTCATCTCCCTCACCAATAACCTCTCCTGTTATTCTTTGAAAAAATCCTTTTGAATCCCCTGTGTTTGAACCAACATTAGAAGAACTATCTAAATCTTCTACATTTGACATTCCTTTGTCTTCATAAGAATTAGAACCCAATTCAGAATCAATAGAACAATTCTTTGTTTCTGTTCTATCAGAAAAATAATCTCTTAAGTCCACACAAGTTCTTTCCTTAGTTCCATCCTCACACTCAGACCATTCTCCACATTCCCATAAAGGAATAGTAGAAGAACCTTCCCCAGAACTTGAAGTCCCTCCACTATCATCTTCTTCCTCAAGAGAGATTAATTCTGATATTCCATTTCCTTCATTCCCTCCTAAATCAACAGGGTAAACAACATATTCATAATCCCCCTCCTCCAAGTTATTATCAATATAAGAAGTTGAATTTACAGAAATTAGATAACTATTATTTTTAAAAATATAATAATGACTTATATTCGAACATTCTGGTTTGTCTTCTGCTTCATTCCAAACTAATTTCACTTCATCATCATTAACAACACTTAAATCCAAAGAAGAATCTTCAGGCCACGTTGGGGCCTCTTTATCTATGCATACAGGTATTCCTAAAACAAAATTAATCATAAATACTCCTAAAACCAATAAAAGAAATTGTTTTTTCATTTTAGTCATTCTTCAAATAAGCCTCATTACCTAAAATATCTTTTGCTTTTATATCAAGCCAATATTCTCCAGAGGTTAAATTTAATTTAGTTGTATTTACCTCTTTTGTAAAGAATTCTGAACCTTCTTTCATCTCATTAAGCTCTTTCCATCCACTATTATAACAATCCCATGCTCCAAAACCTGTTCCAGAACAAATGTTGGTTCCATTCATTTCTCTTAATCTATATCTAACTGAATCGGGATTTACTCCTGCTTTTTCATCAATAACACTTGCATTAATTAACATTATTTCTGAGTAAACATCATCACTAAAAGGAGATATTAGTTCTATTTCAGGAGCTGTTTCATCGATCAACAATCTTGTTTTGTCTGTTGCACTGTTTCCAAAAATATCTTTAGCAAAAATTTCTATTGTATGGTTTCCTTCAGGAATTTCATCTGGAAGAGTTTCTGAGAAATAATAAGTTCCATTTTGGTAATTTTTAGCTAATTTTATTTCGGATTCATTCCAAAAAATCTTTCCAATTGTTTCCTCTTTATTTAGATTTACATCACTAATACTTGTCTTTACTTCAATATTATTTCCACTTTTATAATAAACTCTCTCAAAATTTTCTTTATTCAAAATCTCAACTTCAGGAGCATAAGTATCATTTAAGTAAAACATTTTAGCACTTAAACTATAATTCCCTGGATATAAAGCAGGTTCTGATTTAATATCCAAAAAAACATTATCATGCCTATCTAATTTCAAATCAGCAGAACGGTTATAGCAATAAAAAGTACCATTGCCTCCACTAACAGTTTCACTTCCTAAGGAATGATTTATTGTCCTATTCAATTCCTTACATGAAAAAGGAACCTTATATAAAAACAATCCAAAAATCCTGTGTCTTTCAATATAGCCATTAATATTAAAATCCCCTCTCCATACTGGATAATCTTTCTCTTCTGAATTAACATCCAACTTAAATATTAAAGGGCTATCCTCTGTGTTTTCCTCTAACCCTTCAAAATAATCATAACTAAAATTAGCTTCAACAGTTGAACCAGCAACAAAATCTTCTATCTGAATTCCTTTTGCATTACTTAATTCTCTATCAGCAGAAACAATTCCAAAACTTGCTACAATCCCAATTATTAAGATGCTTGCAATAATCAAGTTTATTTTTTTATTTTTCATTTTATTCTTTTGGTACTATATTAATGTAAGACTCTCCTTGTAATTTAATATTCATTGAAGCATTTCCATCGCAATAATTAGTTAGAAATAATTCCAGTCTATCTCCCTTATTAAAATCAATCTCATCGTCACTCTCTCCTTCACAATTTATTTCGTATGCTTCATATCCTCCTTCATTATCAATCCCTATTTTAATAACATCACATAATTTTTCTGGAGATCCCCCTAAATTACTCACCTTTTTTACTTCTGCTTCAACAGAACAGCTTCCAATGGTTTCATTTGTGGTCTCATTTTGGGGCAAATCAAAAGTTTTTACATTCAAGATTACCCTAAAATCCATAGGATAAAAACTTTCAACACCTAAACTATCTGAAAAAAATCTATCCTCACTTAATTTAAAATGGCTTCCACTAACATTATCATCATTTAATTTCAAATACATTGACTCTGATTTTCCTGATAAAATATTTGTATTATCTAAATAAAAAATAGGGCCTTTAACCTCAACATCTGCCGAAACAGTATTTGATAACCAAGAAACTAATCCAGCAGAAACAACTCCAATTAATAAAAAGCTTGCAATAATTAGGCTTGTTATTATCTTTTTCTTATTCATTTTTTCTTGTTCTATGTTCTTTCTGTGTTTATTTTTGGTTTTCCTTAATTCTTAATTTAATTTTTGTTTGCTCTAAATCTTTTTGAAAGATTTAATATGAAGCCCCTTTTTAGGAGGGGCAAACCTTTTCATCAAGGCTTACGCCTTTGCCTCTTTCCTCTTAAAAAATAAAGAGAGGATAAAATAAAAACTAACTTTGGAAATTATTTTTTGCTTATT
>DATFJM010000034.1:0-10009 GCA_035269225.1 Candidatus Nanoarchaeia archaeon | reverse complement strand
TAAACAATTTACCTGATAATTAAGTGATAATTTTAATTTTTAAAACTATTGGTATAATGAATATTTCAAAGAATATAAAAATTATAAATTTATAAAACAAAAAAACCTGAAAAGAATATGAAAAGACTAAGTTTTAATGATCAGATTGCAAGAAATAAAAGAAAATCTTTTTTCTTAATAATTATTATTTTCTTGGTTTTCTTAGCTTTAGGATATGTAATTGCAAAAATATTTGCTCCTGGTTCTTTTTTTCTGATTATGATAATTGCTATTATATTCTCTCTAAGTTATGTTTTTGGAACTTATTATAACTCACATAAAATTGCTGTTAAATCTGTAGGTGCAAAACCTGCATCCAGAAAAAATTTCCCTCAATACCACAGTTTAGTTGAAGGAATAGCAATTTCTTCAGGAATGCCAAAACCTGATTTATATATAATGGATTCAAATCAAATAAATGCTTTTGCAACAGGAAGAAACCCTTCTCATGCTGTTATATGTGTTACTAAAGGAGCGGTAGAAAAATTAGATAAACGGGAACTAGAAGCAGTAATAGCTCATGAAATGGGACATATTGCAAATTATGATATGAGATACATGACAATTGCTACAGTTATGGTTGGTTTAATTGCAATAATCTCTGAAATATTTTTGTATAGTTTATGGTTCTCCGGGGGCAATGGAGGCGGCGGAGGAGATAATAAAGGAAATATAGTTTTCATAATAATTGGTATTGCCCTAGCTATTTTAGCACCAATAATTGTTCAGTTAGTTCAGGCTTCAATTTCAAGAAAAAGAGAGTTTTCAGCAGATGCTTCATCAGCAAAATATACACGTTATCCTGATGCTTTAATCAGGGCTTTAGAAAAGATAAAAAACGACCAACCAACTCCATATCAAAATAAAAATAAGAAAGTTAACAAAACCCTGGCTCCTTTATTTTTTTCAAACCCATTCAAGAATATGAATAATCTTGCAAAAACCCACCCTCCAATAGAAAAGAGGATAGAAGCTCTGAAAAAAATGTGATTTATCATCAAGTTTATAAATGTTATTTTATTTAATCAAATATGAAAGTATTAAAAATAATAGGCATTGTTTTTATAAGCATATTTCTTTTCCTGTCTTTATTAGCATATGGAACAACTGAAACCCTTGAAAAATCAACTACTTTTGAAAATATGGCAGGAAAAGTACAATCTATTTCAAAAGGATTTATCCAAGAAAATCTAAATATGACTCCAATAATAAATGAAGCCCTACCTTATATGCAATTATATTGTATAAATAACACAAATTATTCCTTTTCTCAAGAAGGATATGAAATTAATATTCCCTGTACAATTATTGAGGAAGGTACAGATTCAATAGTAAGCCACATAATAGATGAAACTATTGTTTCTCTTATACAAAAAAGTTATTATCAGCAGTACAGTTGTGAATTTATTGAATGCCTACAACAACAAAAACCTTTTATACTTGTATCAGAAAAAGCTCATAATTATTGGAAACAAAAATCAACATTATTCTTATTGATTTCAATAGGTTTAGCAGCATTATTATTCTTTTTAAATAAACATAAGTCTAATTTCTTTATCCTCTCTGGAGGAATTATTTTAGGAAATTCAATAATAATCTCTCAATTACCAATAATAAGCCAGAAAATAACAGAAAAAGCCCTTATGCCTGTAATATCTACTTTAAAACAACTAGGCATGTCTTCAGACATATTTGTAAAAATAATAGGGGTTTTCTTTTCAAAATACTATGAAGTTTATATATGGTTTTTAATTATAGGAATAATCTTTGTAGCAATAGGTATTTTATTAAAATTCTTTAATCTTGCTGAAAAAATTTCTCATATATTTGGTATTGGAAAAAGAAAATAACCAAATCTTTTTATATCCCTGCTTTTAGAAAAAACAATGCAAAAACACAAAAAGAAATGTATTGTAATGTTTTCTGGGGGTTTAGATAGTCGTTTAGTTATAAAAATAATGCAAGAACAAGGTTTTGAAGTCCTGGCCCTTTATTTCAAACTTCCTGTTGGAGGTGGATGTGGTTGTAATAATAAAGAAATAATTAATTTCTGTAAAAAAAATAAAACAAAATTAAAAATTATAGATTGTACAAAAGGCAAGAACTTAAGAGAATACTGGAAAACAGTAAAAAACCCAAAATACTGGAGAGGTCAAGGGGTCAATCCCTGTATTGATTGTAGATCTTTTATACTAAAAAAAGCTAAAAAAATAGCAGATAAAAAAAGAATTCAGACAATAGTGACAGGAGAAGTTCTTGAAGAAAGACCTCTAAGTCAAAAAAAAGACAGAATGCAAAAAATAACAAAAGAATCAGGATTAAAGGGAAGAATTCTAAGACCTCTTTCTGCTAAAGAACTAAAACCTACTGAAATAGAAAAAAAAGGTCTTGTAAAAAGAGAAGAATTTTATGATATAAAAGGGAGAAAAAGAGAAAAACAAGAAAGACTTGCAAAAAAGTTCAATATTACTTATCCTCAGCCAGCAGGAGGCTGCCTATTATGTGAAAAAAATCTTAAGAAAAGGTTTGAATTTCTTTTTGAAAGGGGTATCAAAGAAAGAGAAATTCCCTTGCTCAACACAGGAAGACATTTTATAATTAATAATTATTGGATTGTTATTGGAAGAAATAAAAAAGAAAATAAAATAATAGAATCTATAAAAAAAGGCAAAAAGATAAAAGCAAAATCCATAAAAGGAATAAAAAAAGGTCCTACAGCAATAATATTAAAACCATTAGATAAAAGAAAAAAAAGAAAAAAGAAAGAAATGATTAATAAAACAAAAGAAATAATCCAAACTTATTCTAAAAAAGAAAATAATAAAGAAAAAGAAAAATTTGAAAAATATAGGATTTAAAATAACAATTCTTTTAAACATCATCAGATATATAAAGATATGATAAGAGAAAAAAACCATGTTTTGGAATTTATAAAAGAAATGGAAAAACCTCTTACTTCTACAAAAATACAAAATTCAGCATACTTATTACAAACAAAAGAACAAGGATTTCCAAAAGGAACTTATAATTTTAACTACAAACCAGAATTTTTTATGAATTCTCCAAGACTAACATTTGAAATATCTGACTTAGAAAATTTTGGATATATAACAGAAGAAATTAAAAATAATAAAAGATTATTTTATTTAAATCCTGAATCAAATAATATAAAAAAAGAATTTTTTAATAAAAGGTATACTAATTTTTTAAAAGAGAATATTGAAAACATTGGATTAATCTCACTTGATAATTTTTTAATTGATAAATCTCTAACCAACAAAACAATTATTCCAAATGAAAAATTCCTAATAAATAAATCTCAACAAATAACAGGGATTGAAAATCAGGATAAACTAGAACAAGCTGCAAAAGCATCAAAAATATTCTGGAAACTATGAAAAAAGAACAAAAAATAAATTAACAAGTTTTATATAACCTTTATTTTTGCTATGAATATGTGTCAAGAATGTGAAAAAAACCCTGTATATGAATTTACCAATAAAAGAAAACTATGTAAGAATTGTTTTATTAAATGGTTTTTTAAAAAATTTTTATATACAATAAGAAAATTCAAAATGATAAGGCCAGGGGATGTAATTGGTTATGAAAATAAGGGAGATTTTAGGGGTGTGGTTTTAGAAGATTTATTAAAAGATTATTCAAAAAACATGGATGTAGAAATATATTCTTTACCTTCAAAAAAGAAAATAACAAAAAAAGCAGAAACCCAAACTCTTGATATTGCATCTTATAAAGTTATAAACGAATTAATAAGAGGAAGTGCTAAAAAATTTAAAGAGATTTCACCTAAAAAAGGTAAAACCATCAAACCTCTTTATTATTTTCTAGATCAAGAGATTGAAATATATGCAAAACTAAAAAACCTTAAATTTAAAAAAATAAAAAATAAAGAAAAAAAAGACAAAATTTCAATTTTTATTGACAATCTAGAAGAAAAACACCCTGAAATAAAAAGGGCAATAGTTCAAAATTACACTAAATCTTTTGATGAACATGTAAAATCATATAACAAAAAATAAATAAAATTATCTCCAGCTAACTTCAACCTCATCAGTTCTTTGTCTTGGTTTTATATCAATTTCTTTAAATTCTCTTGAGTCTTTTTTTGGATGATAGCCTATTCCTGATTTATTCATCTTTAATCCTAAATAAGCAATCATAACCCCGTTATCTACTAAAAGGTTTTTATCTGGAGAATAAAATTTTACCTCCCCTAACTTAAAATCTCTATTTTTACACATCTTTTTACACATATCCTGTAAACGAGAATTACAACCTACTCCACCACCCAGCAATAATTCTTTTTTCCCTGTATGTGCTAAAGCCCTTTCTGCAGTTTCAACTAACATAGCAAAAACAGTTTCCTGCATAGAATAGGCTAAATCTTCTTTTTTATATTTCCCTGAATCAAATTTTTGTTTTAGATTAGTTAATATTCCTGCAAAAGAAACATCCATTCCTTTAACCCTATAAGGTAATTCAATTAGATTGTTGCTTTTTTGTGCAACCTTTTCAACCTTTGGCCCACCTGGAAAACCAACATCAAGGTATCTTGCAAAATTATCAATAAAATTACCTACTCCTGTATCAAGGGTTTCTCCAAAAACCCTATATTTTCCTGAAGCATACGCAATTATTTGTGTATTTGCTCCAGAAGCATACAACATCACAGGATCTTTTGCATTAAATAAATCACCTATTTCTAAATGAGCAATACAATGATTTACAGGAACTAAAGTAATATTAAGTTTTTTAGATAATTCTTTAGAAAATTTCATTCCCTCAATTAAACAAGGAGGGAGTCCAGGAGCCTGAGAAAAAGAAATCAAATCAATGTCTTCTTCATTAATCCCAGCCTGATTTAAGGCCTTGTAATAAACATCCCAGGAAACCTCTTTATGATGTTTTGCAGAATCCATAGGAATTATTCCTCCTGTCTGAGTTGTATACATATCTTTAACATTAGCTAATATCTCTGTATTATTTTTTTCCTCATTGTAAGAAATAATTCCAATACCAAAAGTATGGGCTGTAGATTCTATTCCAAGAACAATTTTTTTTCTGTTTTTCATGAAAAAAAATATAATAATAATTATAAATAACTTTTGATAATAATGTTCATGAAAAAAGAATTTATTGAAACCAATAGTTTTACATTAAATAAATACTTAAATAATCTTATTCTAAAAAACAAAATAAAAGGCATTGAATCAATAGAAACAATAACTGATGATTTTAATAAAGCTGGCAAAAGAGAGAATCATTTCACAAGAGGCATAAATCCTTGTATTGGAGTATTATTCTATAATAAAATAACAAAGAATAGTTATATCTTACATACACCCCTCATAAAAGATTCAGAACTTGTATCAAAAATAATTCATATAAGCAAGGAATCGGGAAATAAAAAAGAAAATATTCTTGTAGATTGTTATGGAGCTTCAATAGACTCAGACATGGATAAAAAAGGGAAGTATAATCTAGAAATATTAGGGGACAGAAAATATACTGAAAAAATGATTAAAAAAATATTCCCAAAAGAGAATATTTCATTTAATTGGATGGAAGGAAAAGGAACATCAATATATTTGGATAAAAAACAAGGCAAACAATATGTATTTACGAGAAAATTATCTCTATAATAATTTTATCAAACCATTTAACTAAAAATCCCAAACATCCTTAAAAATAATAAAAAATAAACAAAATAAAAAAACCTAATCAATTATTGCTGATTATTTCTTTTTCTTCTTTTTAGAAGCTGATTTCTTTTTTGTTGTCTTCTTTTTAGTGGCTTTCTTTTTAGAAGTTTTCTTTTTTTTCTTTTTACCACCTCTAGCCATTTTAGCTTCACACACATTACCATTAGAATCTACATAGTAAAGGTGTCCTGGCTTTCTTTCAACAACATTCTTCTTTACGATTTTTCCCATGTTGCACCTCCTTTTTATTTAAAAACCCCATTTAAAATGGGATGAGATCATACAATGATTCATATAAATATATTGTATACAGGGTATTTAAATCTTTCTAAATATCGTCGGTATCTATTAAAATTTTTTTACTATCTCCTCGAAACAACTATTTAGAGGTATCTCTAATAGTTTACTAAATCTTGTCGACGGAGAAATAAATTTTTTCCAAGGATAAACTATTCTCTTTTCAATAATATTATTATCGTCGTCAAGCCATAAAGCAAGAAAAGGAAAAAAAACAAAAAAAGAATGAATTGGTTCTTTTGTGCATTTATTAAATTCAAAAAGTAATATGGGGCTTTTTTCTTTTTTACGAAACATCAATCCTCTTGCCATCCCTAATAAAGAAAGTCTTTTTATATAACAATCAGAAATTTCTATTTCTTTTTTCTCTTTTTTTATTTTCATGATACAAAAAAACAAAAGAAGTTTATAATTTTATTGAAAAATAGTTTAGTAAAAAAATAAAAAATAAACAAATTAAAACCACCTTCTTAATCCTCTTTGCTTTTCAGACAAATCTTCTTTTTCCTTATTTTTCTTTTTTTTGTATTCTTTATACATTTTATTCACATTTCTTTCTGTAACAAAATTATGATGTCTAAAACCCCCTCCAAAAGTTTTGGGTATATGCATTAATTCATGAATTATTGTTTTTACTTTTTCTTCATCAGGAAGCTTATCAAATTTTTCACTAAGAAATTCTATTGCATAAAAAGCTTTAACTCCCATTGCTCTTTGCATTAATTTTCCCATAGTATGACATCTTGCTATAGTATTTCTTGAAGTAGAGCCATAACTTCTAAAACATTTTATTCTGCTTATCTGAACATGAGGAAATAAAAAAATACATGCTTCTTCTGCAATTATTTGTAAATCTGGAGCAAATTCATATTTCATTTTATATCAAACCTCATATAGTCTTTCCAAAGACCACTTTCTTTTTTAATTATTGTTATATTATCTAAATCTAAAACAAATATTGGTCTTTCTTTTTCATTAATAAGATATTTTTTTATTTCATAAAATTTTTTTCTGTCTTCTGGAAGAGCAATAGTAGAATGAAAATTATCCTCAATTAAATCATATTCATTAAAATCAACAAAATCCAATCCAGAAATACTTTTCATAAATCTTCTGAATGTTTTTTTTGATTTTTCAGGGAAAATAGCATTTATATACAAAACCTTTTCTTCAAAATTTCCAAAACCATTAAGGATTATTTTTGATTTTTTTGTGGCTTTTGTAAAACTATCAAGTGTTTTTTCAAGCTCTCCTGTATATTCAGTTTCAAAAAGTGATTTAAATGTTATATGAGGATTTATCTTTTTGTTTAGGTTTTTTGTTTTAAACTTCTGAGAAATGTCATTTACCAATTCATTCTGGTATCTTTTTGTATCCTCATCAAGTGAATAAACTATAGCATATTTCATTTTATTTTAAATACATGAGATTTAATAATTAAATATTATATAAAAGATTACATTTACTCAATCATAATAACTTATTCCTTAACCTCAACAGTCTTCCATCTGGAAGTATATCCTTTTTTTATTTTTACCTCTGAATCAAAACTTTTTGAAAGTAACTTAATTAATTCTATGTTTGCTTTATTGCCTTCTGGAGAAGACTTTAATTTAACAAAATAAAAACCCTCTATTCCTTTTTCAGAATGAAGGTCATCAGAAAGCCTTTCAACTCTTTGTTCTCCTGCATTAGGTTTAACTTTAACTTTTATTAACATCTTATTTCTTTATGAATACACTAATAAAATAAAAAATAATATACTATAAATATTTTTAGGAATTTTTAAAAAGATTACTTCCTTTAAAAATATATGATTTTAGTTTTTATTGGCCCTCCGGGAAGTGGAAAAGGAACCCAAGCAAAAATAATATCAAAAAGACTATCAATCCCTCATATCTCCACAGGAGAGATTCTCAGAAATTCTAAAGAAAAAACAAAAAGAGAAATAGAGAAAATAACAAAAAAAGGAGGACTAATAAACAATAAACTAATGTTTAATCTGCTTAATAGAAGAATAAAACAAAAAGATTGTGAACAGGGTTTTATATTAGATGGTTATCCAAGAAATTTAAAACAAGCAAAAAAATTAGATAAAAAAATTGGTTTTGATAAAATAATAGAAATAGAAACTTCAGAAAAAGTTTCTATAAAAAGGATACTAGGAAGAAGGCATTGTTGTGGGTGTGGTAAAAAATACAATATTAAAATTAAAGAATTAAGACCAAAAAACAAAGAATATTGTGATTTATGTGGAAAGGAATTAGTTAAAAGAAAAGATGACAATGAAAAAACAATCAAAAAAAGATTAAAAATATACAATAAAATAACAAAACCCCTAATTAAAGAATATAAAAATAGAGTTATAAAAATTAATGGAAATCATTCTATAAAAAAAGTTGCAAATCAAATAATTAAAGAACTTAAAGATGAAAAACTAATCTGATACTATTTCTGGGGTTAATTTTCTTAATTTTTTAACAATATTTGGATCTTTTAATTCACTATCATCCAGGGGAACACAAATACCCTCAATTTCTCCCTTATTATTTAGATTTAGGGAATAAGGACATCTTGCTAATTTCCCGGGAGGTGTTCCTGAAGTGTCTAAAATAATCTTATCTTTTTTTCTTTCATGTCCTGCCTTAATATTAAACTTTGTTTTTTCTGAAACCATGTCTGCCCATTTTTCAATAAAACTTTTTTTAGTTTTTTTACCCCATGAAAAATATTTTTTATAAAAAGAAGCAGGAACATCTCTGTTTAATAAAATATAAATATGAAAACCAGAACCAGTCCATAATGATTTAATCCTAAATCCCTTATTTTCTTTTTTACTAACATTCTTATTTAGTGTCTCCTTAAGTTCCTTGTCTTTTTTTATGATTCTTATTAATTCCAAAACAGCTTTTCTTGCATCCTCTTGAGTATAATTTTCACCATGATCTATATCCATAAATATTCTATCCATATGTTTTCCTTTTTCTTTATTAAAAGCATAATGCATTTCTACCATCTTCCTTGGAACAAAATAATGCCATATTTTTTCTTGTCTACTATCTAGCTTATCTCTTACTTCCTTAAGGTCGTCTGCCTTACGTAAAGACATTAATTTTTTTCTATTATTTTTTAATAATTCAGAAATATACAATGGTTTTTCTTTACTCCCTCTTTTTACAATAAAATCCCCTTCATTATATTCTGGTAAATATATCTTAGTAGCTATCTCTCTTGTATCAAGAAATTTCTTAAGAAAATTTTTCTTTTTTTTAAAAATACGATTATAATAAGATAAGCAATCAAGCTGTCCTGTTTTATATAGAACTCTTTTTTCAGTTTTATCCCTCTTTTCCATTAAAAAAACAAGGTTTTAAATTTTATAAACTTTTTTTAAGTTTAACTGGATTAGTGTCTAACTCCCCTCTTATATATTTTTTATAGTCTTTATAATCTTTTTTTAATTCTTTATATCTTTCAGAAGAACCTCTATTTCCCTTATATATAACCCTATATTTGTCCCAAATTTCCTTAACTTCCTTAATAGGTGCTTCTTCTTCTATAAGTCTTTCAAGTGCAGCACCATACCTTCTTTCCTGATTATCTAGATAAAACAAGTATTCTTTTCCCTGCTCTTCTTCTTCAGAATCATATCCAGTATAAGGCACCATTTTTAATAATAAACAAACATAAACAAACATTAAATATTTTATTATAATTTAATACTTATTTTAATCAATATCAATTTTTTAGTCTTCATCTTCTTCAGGAAATTCGTGAAGTCCCTTTTTAAAAACATTCTCTATATAATCTTCAACATCCTCTATTTTTTCGAATTTGTAATTTTCTTTATAATCCTCATTATGAAATAAACATTCATCCTGATTATAGTCTCTACATATTTGAGGTCTCTTATTATAGATAGTACACCAACCCTTTTCATCAAGATACTG
>DATFJM010000033.1:0-9302 GCA_035269225.1 Candidatus Nanoarchaeia archaeon | reverse complement strand
ACATCTCTCAATCCTCTCCATCCTTTTTCCTTTATTTTCTCAGCTGCCTTTTTTCTTTGTTCATCAGTCGGTAATACCTGACCTAAAATATCAGCAATATCTACTATAGCTTTTGGAGGAAAAATATCTGCACCAATGTCTATTGCAGCCCCTTTTATTTGAGCTGATTTAGTAGGTATCCCTGAAGTAACTTGTTTTCTTGTTTCTTCTAATTCTTTTCTAACTTCTTCTAGTTTTTTAGAATCTGCTTTTTCATACATTCCCCAGGAAGTAGAATAAACTTTTTCTCCTTCCTTTAAAGATTCTTCCAAATTTGTTATTTCTTTTTCTAAATTATTTATTTCCTTTTCAGAAAGTTTTTGAACACCTTTTTGCCTTAAAGATTGCATAACTCCACTTACACCTTGAAGTAATTCTCTTGTATCTTTATAAACATCTTCAGAATCAGGTTTTAATCCTGTAACCCTTTGAACTATATTTCTAAATCTTATTGGAACAGCTGCTCCATATTTACTAAGGACATTTTCCCATGTATCTCCTAAAGACCTTAAATTTTGTCTTATTTTTTTATTTTGTTCTTTAGCTATGTCTTCTAAAAGAACATCTGTTGCTCCTTCAGGAGTAAATGTTACTCCTCCTTTTCTTAAACTTTCTTCTGCTAAAACTTGTGCTTTATTTTGTGGGAATCCTAATTCCTTATACCTTTCTGTTTCTTGTTGTAAATTTTGTCTTGATTCAATAACATCTTTTCTCCTTTCTTCAAATACTTTTCTCACAAATTCACTTTCTATTTTTGGTTTCTCAATTCCTAAAATCTCATAAGCATCTTTATTAGATATTTTTTCCTGGACTTTTACTTTTGGTTTTGAAAGAATATCTTTTCTTATTGTTTCAGGAGTAGGAGTCATCTTATTCTTTTTCATCCATGCAGAAATTTTATCCCTTTCTTTTTGAGTAAAACCTTTTGTTCCTCCTCTTTTTACACTTTTAACATCCACAAACTGTTTAAATTGGGTTGGTAAATCTTCTCTTTTTACTCCTTCCTTTAAAGAAACTTCTCCATTTTTCTTTGTAGTATATTCTTCTCTAAATTCTTCTAATCTTTCAGATTCAACCCTTCCCTCAATTCTCCTTTGTTCTATATCTGCAGCTCTTTCAGAAAAATCTATAACACTTTTAGCATCTAATATTTCCCCTTTCTCTAATTTGTTAAGATTGTCTTTTAATTTATTAGAAAGTTCTTCATAATATTCTGCTTCAGAACGAATATCTTCTTCTAAATCCCTTTTTTCTTCTCTAAAAGCCCTTCTTACAGATTCTGTTTTTTCTTGGTTTCCATACCAATCATATAAATTTTCTACCTTTTTTTTGTATCTCTGTCTTAGTTCTTTTTCTTTTCTTTCAGCATTCTCAAGTTTAGATTTTATTTTCTGTTTATTTTCCTCAAAAAAGTTCCCTAAGTCTATATATTTTCTCGGACCTTTTGGAACATCATTAATATTTGTTATCTCTCCTTTTTGTATTCTTTGAATATACTTTTCAGCTTTCTGGATATTCTCTTGCCTTTCTTTAGCCTGTTCTTGAGCAAAAGCTTCCTGCCTTCTCCTTATAGTTCCTCTTATACCTAATACTGCAGAAGGTTTTTGAAATAGTTGTGCTTTATCTACTTTAGAATTATTATTTGCCATTATTTTAGTCTATTCTGATGGTATCCTCCATTTGTTTATCAGAATCTTTCTTTTTATTTAAATTTAGGGTTTTCTCCCACTTCCTAATATAACTTCTTATAGATTCAACCCCTAAATTTAATTCTGAAGCTATAACATCATAAAAACCTCTTTTCAGATATTTATTCCCTTTAAGTATTGCTAAAATCTTTGTAGCTTTATTTTTTACAACTTTTTCAACTTCTTTTTCTGTATAAACAGTTTCATCATCTTCAGAATACTTTTTATTATCCTTTACATCTTCATATAAATCATATTCTCTTTGGCTTAAATCCTCCCATCTTATAACATTTTGAAAGTTTTCAGTTCTTATAGATCCTTCAAGATACCCTTCAACAAAGCCATGCTTTTTTATATAATACCTAATTATTCTATCATTGTCATCCAAATTCCAAGGGTCTTTTCCTCCTCCAAGAGATTTAATAGGTTTATACATAACTCCTACACCCCTTGTTATAACATCTATCCAAACTCTTAAACGGCTCATTCTAACATCTTTATCCAAATCTTCAAAATTCGGTTGAACGAATATTAACATGTGCTTTTTAGAACGGCATATATTCAATAATTTAATAAGATTCTTTTGTGTTCCTTTATTCCATTCTCTTTTATAAAGGATATTAATTGATTCATCAATTATAAAAGCAGAAGGAGGATAATTTTCAACCTTTTCTATTAGTTCTTTTCTGGAATAAATAAGGTTTCTTTCATAAGTAAATCTTTTATCATAAGATTTAGCCATCTGAACGGCTAAAACTGATTTTCCTTCCCCTGGATACCCTGTTATAATCAAAACAAAGTCTTTTTTCTTTGAGGTAAGATTCCTCCCAAATTGAGCTAAAGTTGTAGGTTGAATAACATGTTTTAGATAAATAGTTCTTTGTCCTAATTTTAAACGGCTTTTGTGAATCATAATTGCTGTTCAGCCCATTCCTTAAAGCTTGTAGCTTTTCTTGCTTTAGGAAAGACCATTCCATTTACTTTAATAATATTCCATATTTTTTGATAAGCTTTTGATAAATAATTACACCCATCTAAAATTCTATTCATTTCAAATAACTTTTGGGCTATTTGTAAGTATATTAATATTTTATCCTTATCTTTTCCAGGAACTTCTAAATTCATTCCTAAAATTTTATCCAAAAAAGTCCTCAACGAACTCAAAGAATCAAGAAAACCTGAAGGTCTTTCTTCATAAGCACGGCTAATCTTCCTCTCTATCTCAAATAAACTCTCTCCTATGTTTTGGATTAGTTGTCCTTGGATATTATACTTCTCATATTGTTCTGAATTGTTTTGAGACTTATTGTTATATCTTGCCATATTATTTTAGAAGGTTATAATTTACTTTTCAAAATCTCTTTTCATAGACTTACTATATCCTTTAGCATATTCTTCACTATCTTTTAAAAAACTTTTAAGGAAATTCTGGACTTCTTTGTCAGGAATCCAATCTAATACATCTCTTATAAATTCTTGGGTTTCTTTAGAATTAAGATCTCCTCTGTATTTTGTGTGGGGAACGGGATTTGATTTTTCAAATAAAGAAATGTTTATTTTCCCGTTCTCCACCTTAACTCTATAGAAGTCCTGTTTTCCTTTTCTTTCCATTTTAAAACATAGAACCTATTATATACAATGCAGCTCCTCCTACCAGAATAGCCATGATAATTTGTTTAATTGACATGTTCTTTCCTTTCTTTCTGGTTTCCATAACCTTGTTTTCAATAAAAATCCACAATGATTTCATTGCAGTCTGTGAAAACTTATGGTCCTGAAGATCTTTAGAAGGATGAACAGCCATTGCATAGCCCTCATATAAATCTACATAAGGAACATTAAATTTCTTTTTTCTCATCTGATATTCTTTATAGAATATAGAATCTGTTCCTGCATAGTAAGGTTTCTTATCCATATAAACAACATCTGTTTCTAAAGGAACTATTGCTTCGTATATTTTTTTATTTGGTTTATGAAGAACAGCTATAATATAGGTTTTTTTAGGGTCTTGAGATTTCTTGATCCATTTCAAAACAACTTCTGGAATATGCTTTTTAGCTTTATCCTTTTTACCTATCATTTTTTAGCTTTCCCCCTTTTGGTGGATTTTTTTCATAACTTAGGCTTTCTTGTTTGGCTCTGTCTATAAAAACACTATCTAAAAGTTTTCCTTTATTAGAAAGACTATAATCTTCAATATCTTGTATTATAGGGAAAACCCTCTCATTAGCTACGCTTTCCCATCCAATAAATTTCAAAAAATTATAGAATTTTCTTTTATTCAAAAGATCTTCAATATCTTCATCTTTTAAATTTCCTACTCTTTTTACGGTTTCAGAATTTAAAACACCTGAAGCAAATTCAGGTTTACTCTCAACTCTTGGAAATCTTGGGTTATTTTTCATTTCCTCATTAAGAGACTTTAACTCATTTTTTATTTGTTCATACTCTTCATCTTCATAGTTTTTTTTGTTCTTTTCTTTCTCTACTTTATCTTCATCATATTCATCTCCAAAATCAAAATCGTCAGAATCATCTTCTCCAGAACCCTCACTTTCAGAATTTTCCTGGGAGTTATGGTAATTTGTATTATACGAACTTTTATCATAACTCTCACTTTCTTGATTTTCAGAAACTTCTTCCTGTTCTGGAATTTCTTTTTTTATTTCTTCATTACCTATATTCTCTTCATTATTTTCTTCTTCCATTTTTCCTCCTTTATTTATCTGGGAAAAGTCTCCAAATAGCATCTCCTAAAACAATCAAACCTATACCTATAAGCAAGTAACCAGCCATATTTGTTAGATTGGATTCAAAGAATGCTCCCATATAATTTATTGAAATCAGCCCTGATATTATAAAAAATCCTCCTGAGATTAAAATTGTATGTCCTGAATCATCTCTACTGTAAGAGAAAGCATAAATCAAAATTCCTAATGCTATTGAAATAAAAAATAAAATATTTACTAAACCTTGATTTTTGTTATTTGTTACCTCATAAACCCCAGAAACAGCTCCGTCTATTTGTCCATTCTGACAGAAAATATCAAACCTATAAATTCCTGTATTTTTAAAATAACTTTTATTAATATTATTCTGCCAATAGTTATTTGAAGAATTAAAGGTTGAATTTTTATAATAAGTTATTTTTCCTTTATCATTCATTAAAGTTAATATACAATAATCTATATCTTCCTCTATCATTAATTTAGAATTGTTTTTATTAAGTGTATAATAATTTATTAAGAAGCCTTGATTTTGTTCCTGTATTCCCGATTTTGGATATATTATAGAAATTTTTTCGTCTGCTTGAAAAATCTGCACATTAGTTATAGGGGGTGCTGCTGATAAATTAAATGAAAATAAAAAAAGAAAAAAGAAGAGAGAAATTATTGGCAAAATAACTCCCTTAGTCAAACTATTATGTTTTACATTCTTGGTCTGAGTCTTTACCTTTCTCTCTTTTTTGTGTTTCATCTCAATATTCTCCTTGAGTTTATTGAGCCATTCCTGGACCGAATGCTCTAATTACAAGTCCAACACCAACAGCTACAAGAGCTAATGAGAAGAAACCAGTAATTAATTTAGTAACTGTTTCAGCGAAACCAGTTAAGTTAGTAACAACATCACTAACCATGTCATCTAGTGGTCCTAAGAAAGCAACACCTATAAGCAATGTTACAAATCCGTAGATCAAATCCTTAATCATTTTTTTATTACTCCTTAGGTATCTTAATTTCCCTTATTATTTAAATTTAGGGGTAAATATCCCTTTTTACTCTACATTTGTAGAGTAATTTAGAAAAAATCGATTTTACTCTACAGCTGTAGAGTAAAATGTATCTCCTATAACAATTATATTATAGAACATACATTAGAGTGTTATTACTGAGGTTTAGTACTACTGCACAGAATGGCTGAAGTGTAACCTTTCAAAAATGAAGTTCATAACATTTCTTCATTTGAAATAGAGGGTTGCCTGTGGCAGGAATAAAATAGGATAGTGAGACTTAAGATCAAGATAGGGGTATTATTAATAGGCTCTGAGAGCCTTCACATTAAGTTTTTTTTGGCTAAAGATGTATTATTATCTAATTATTATTTAGTCCTTTAGAACCTCTAATTTAGTCTTTAAACCAAAAAATTCTTTTTTAAGCCTTTTTTGTTCTTGCACTGCTGCGGTTTTCATTCTGAAATAGGAGATTACTTTTCCTGTTTCCTGGTTTATTAGTTTGTATTTGTGTTTTTTGTTAGTTTTGTTGGGCATTTTGGGTCTTTTTTCCTAATTTAATTATATAATCTCCTTTTTCAAGCGTTTTAAATAAATCATCATATTCTGAATTATAAATTAATTCTCCAGAGTCTATTTGCTCCTTTATTTCTTGTGGAAGTGCAAACTTTGATATATCCTTTATTATTTTGTATTTTAGTTGGTAACCTTGGTATCCTTGGTCACCTGTGCCCCCCTCCCTTTTATTTTTTAATATTCGGTTTTCACACGTGACGGGGGGATGGTTGCCAAAGCTACCAAGGTTACCAGATTTTTGATTATTTTTTGGATTATACGAACTTTTATTGTCTTTTTCATTCATTAATTCTTGAAATTCATCCCCAAAAATTTTAGTTTTATCCTTTTCAGCACTTTCCTTAGTAAATTTATATTCTCTTCTTGATGCTCTAACTGAACTATCTTTAACTGTTAATCTTATATTTGAAAGAAATCTACCAATAAATTTGTCTAATTTTATTCCAAATTTTGTTTGGTCTGATTTACTATCCCAATTAATATAACTAAACATATCATCATCAGAATCATTAACTATAGTATTTATAATATCTTTCTTTTTTATCCATTCTTCAGGTTTTTTGTCATACATTAGTTCAAATAACTTTTTCATCTCTTCTGTTTCAGAATCTAAAGATAATACAAATCCTTTTTCACTTCCTTCACATGGATTATCAAATCCTGCTGCTTCCATTATTCCACCACAAATTTCAGCCCATTCAGGAAAAGAAGCAAAAGGAAGTGTTCCTTTTGGTTTTCCTTTTTCAAACCAATTTCTAACTAAAGAATATAAGGCAGATAAGACTTTTCTTCTGTTACTATAAATCCAGTGGTGTAAATTAGGATTTTCAAAATTTCTTTTATTTGCATCTTCAATATCTAAAAATAAATTGATAAATTTACTTCTATTCGCAAGGTCAGGAGTTAATTTCATACCTATATTTCCGGAAAGAGAAAAATCCATTTCATTATCAAATGAAATAATTTTATTCTTGCCTAATTCTCTATCAGAATAAGTTGTAGAAGTAACAACACTTTCAAAAATAGCATTATTTATTAAACCTTTATTATTTGCACTGTGAAACCTTTTTCTTCCTTGTTTAAAAGCACTCAATAATTTTTTTCTTAATTCTTCATTTGAATTATTATTTTTTTCTCCTGAACTTATTGGAGGTTCTTCTATTGCTTGACCTTCAAATACAATTCCAGGAATACTTGCACAATAATCTTTCCCTGCTCTTTCTCTATTTGCCATAAATATAAAAACAGGTGTTCTTGTTGAGAAACTTGAAAATAAACCCCTAATAAAAGGTGTTAAAAGATTTGCAACTGCATTAGTAAAGTCTTTTTTATCCTGAAATACAAATTCTTTATAAATATAAAAAATTATTTTTTTTGCTTTTTCTAAACTCATATCAGTTAATTCTATATCAGGAGAGTCAAAAGGCAACCAGGAAAAAAATCTTGGATCATATCCTTTTTTTGGAAAAGTTAATTCTCCATTATAAATAATAGGAAAAGGAGATTTAAATATTCTATCTATTATAGGCATGTTATTTTGAAATTGAGGAGAATTAAGAACTTCTTTTGCGTTTGATGAAGACATTGATTTTTCAACTTTTTTCCATTCACTTCCCACTTTAATCCATCTTACAGGATTTATATAATTTTCAACTAATGAAACAAATCTTGAAGGATTATCACTAACTGAAATGAATCCTTTTTCAATAACTTCTCCATCAGGTCTTTTTATTTTTCCTATTTCAGAGATTTCCATTAAATCTCCTCTAAAGAATAAGATTCTTTTTTTTGATAATACATTTCCTAATTCTTTAGAAAAATTACTTATTTTTCTATTAGCTCCTGGAAGAAATATTTCTGGTTTTTCTTTACTTTTATTAACTTTTAATAAATTATTATCTATTAATTCTTTCCAATAATATATTTCTCCAATCCTTTTTCTTTCTTTTTCTGAATAATTATTTTTATCAAATTTACATTGATTCAAATAGGCTTTAGCTCCTTCTAAATCTCCTTTATCATAAAGTTCCTGAAGTCTATCTAAGGCTTTTTTAGGATCTTTTACTTCTTCTTTTGATTTTTCCCACTCTTTTTTTATCCAATTTTCTACCATTTTATCATTTAAAATAACCACGATACATCTGGCATGTATCTTTATTATTTAACCTCTTTTTTAATTCCCATAATTGTCCTTTATTCTTACCTTTTGTTTTAGGAGGACAATTATCACAATATTTTTTTTCTTTAGAATAAATTTTTTTACATTTAGGACAATAAGATATAACTAAATTTTCTTTTATAAGATAAGGACAAGGTTCTTTATCACACCTTACAAATAAATCGTAAGTCTCATCTGAATCTTTTTTCTTTTCCTGTTTTATTTCAAATTTACCTAAACATACAAGTAAATTAAAGGCATCTCTATACTCTTGTCCATAACTTCCTGTTTCTCTAAATGTTGAAATTGTTGCAGTTTCTCCCAAAGATAGTCTTTTTAATTCATTTATTCTTTTAAGAAAAGCCTCTCTATCTTCACTATCTTTAACCCTATAATCTTCAAATTTAGCTAATAAACTTTTAATTCTTCCTTTAGCATAACTTATAGGTACATTTCTTTCAGGACAATTTTTCCTTTCTATACTCGTTTTTTCATTTTCTAAATAATCTGTTATTTGTTTCGCTAATTGAGGTAATTCAGGATATTGTCCTAAAGGAATTTTCTGGCTTAATATTTTTAGAATTTGTTTTTGCCAGGAGAATTTTTTACATCCATCATAACAAGTTCCACAATGAGGACATTTAAAAAAACCACATAATTTACATTCCTCTAATTTTTTCTTAGATTCTTTGTCTTCTACTAAAAATTCTTCTTTACAGGCATTACATTTATAATATACTACTTGACCACAATTATCACATTTTGTTTGATTTTCTTGTAGTGATAGTTCTGTTTCACAATTCCAACAAGTTCCCATTATTTTCTCACCTCCTTATGTCTTCCTATAATTAGATTTCTCTTTTTTATTATAAAATCCATACATTCTGAACATAACATAGATCTTACATCATATGTTGAACCACAAATATCTTCCCAATCTTTTAAGTCAACCATCTTCATATCAGGTTCTTTTTTACCACATCTAGCACAAGAAGAAGTTTCAGCAAAATGAGGTTCTCTATTAGGAATTTGTTCCATACAATCATAAATTCTGTAATACATGAAACATCCACAAGATATTAATTGACTTCCACAATTAGGACATTTTTCT
>DATFJM010000032.1:0-14651 GCA_035269225.1 Candidatus Nanoarchaeia archaeon | reverse complement strand
TTTTTGTAATTCCTGCATATAACACAGATAAGCCTTTTCATAAAAAAGAATCTGGATGGGTGGGATATTTATTAAAAATAGAAAATACCTTAATATACCATGCAGGAGACACTGATGCTATACCTGAAATGCAAAAACTAACAGGCCACAAACAAAAAGGAACTGAATTTATTTCTCTTTTACCAGTAGGAGGAAGATTCACTATGTCTCCTGAAGAAGCTGTTGAAGCTGTTAAAACAATAAAACCCTCTCTTGCAATACCTATGCACTATGGGAGTATTGTAGGTAGTGAAGAAGATGCTGATGAATTTATTGATATGTGTAAGGAAGAAGGGATAAATGCTATAAAAATAAAAAAAGAATAAAAATTCTCAAATGGAAAAAGAAAAAGAGAACAACAATTTTAAAGAAATCTATGAAAAACTAATTGATTCAAAAAAAATAATAATTTCCTTACATAAAGGCCCTGATGGAGATTCTTTGGGAAGTTGTTCTGCAATGAAATATTTTTTAGAAAAACAAAATAAAAATATAAAAATAATAAGCCCTGATGAGATTGCTGAATCTTTTTTAAATTTAAATATGACCAAAGATATTGAAACAGGAAAATCTCTCGAAAATTTTAATATAAAAGAGTATGATGTGGTTTTGTGTTTAGATTCTGCAAAACCTTCACAAATAAAAACACCTGAAGAACACCTTAAAAAGGGTTTTGTAATTAATATAGATCACCACGAAACAAACCCTTTTTATGGAAATCTAAATTATATTGATTCTGAAAAATCTTCAACATGTTCAATTCTTCTTGATTTTTTTAATGAATTAGGAATAGAAATTGATAAAGAATTAGCAACAAGACTTATTTTAGGGGTGTACACAGACAGCAGAGGATTTACTGCAAGAAATGCAATACAAGCTTTAAAAGATGCTAATAAGCTAATTGATAAACAAGCAAACTACCTTGAATTATTAGAAAAAATAAAAATCTCACTAAGAATGAAAAAATATCTTTCATATATAATAAATAATGTACAATATAAAGACAATATTGCATGGTCTTTTCTTCCTAAAGAAAAAATAAAAGAATTAGATCTTAATTTAAGTGAAATAAGGAAAGGGATATCTGAATTAAGGGAATTAAAAGAATTTGACATTGTTTTTACTCTTTCTGAAATAAAACCAGGAAAAATAAAAGTTTCATTTAGATCTTCAAAAACAGATGTTTCAAAATTTGCAAGAGAACTAGGGGGAGGAGGCCATAAGGGAGCTGCTTCAGCAGATATCCATAATATGAATCTTGAGCAAGCAAAAAATAAAGTTTTAGAAACAATTGAAAATTACAAAAATCAATAAAAAGAATATTTCTTTGCTTCCTTTTCACCAAGAAATTCCAAGCTTTTTAATCTTACATTAGATATTTTTGTGTTTACATCATTCAAAAGAACTGTTTCTAACTTACAATTTTCGTCAATTTTCGCTAGGGGTCCAGAAAGATAAAGATGTTTCAATAGATCTCCATTACACCTCTTTCTTTCCTGAGATTCTATTTTCATTAACCATTTATATTTTAATTCTTGTTCTGTATATATTGCAACTTTTCCTTTATAATTTTTCATAATTTTTTATTCAATTAATTATATAAATATATTTGGGTTTTTTGTCTTATGTCACAAAACAATTTCAATCAAAGAAAAAAAGCAGTTCTAGACAAAGAAGATAAATCTTCTATTGGAAACTGGGACAAAAAAATAATCAATTTATGCAATAAAATAAATTCTTTTCAAAATTATTATACAACATCTTCTTGTTCCGGGCGGGCGGTGATAATGATAGACCAAGACAAAAAATCAAAAGGTCTTTTTATTGAAGTTTCTCATAAAGAAATCTCTTTTGAATGGTTAAAAGAAACACTTGAAAAAATAAAAAACAACAAAGAGTTTTCAGATAAAACAATAAAGTTCAAAACAGAATCTCCAATTTTGCATGTTGTTTGTAAAAATCTTGAAAAAGCATCAAAATTATTAGAAAAAGCAAAACATATAGGATTTAAGCGATCTGGAATAAATACTTTTGGAAAAAACATAATGCTTGAACTAAATTCCACAGAAAAAATAGAATTTCCAATAATACAACAAAATGAAATACTAGTTAATGATGATTTCTTAAAAATTATTGTAAAACAAGTCAATAATAAACTTGAAAAAGGATGGGAAAAAATAAAGAGATTAGAAAAATCATTATAAAAAATAATTTTAAAAACATAGATTCTCTAGAATTAATAATAAAAAGAGGAAATTATGGTAGATCCAAGAATCATTAACTATTTAAGAAAAAATTTAGCAAGAGGTTTTTCTGAAAAACAGTTAAAAAACAAACTTATTAAAACAGGATGGCCAGAATCAAGTGTTAAACAAGCACTAAATCAAATTCATGGAAAACCTAAAGAAAGTAAAAAAAGTAAAAACAAAACAATCTTTTATTTTTTAGGAGGAATATTCATAATTATAATAATTTTTTTAGGCTTATTTTTCTTTAATCCAAAAACTGAACAAATTCCCTCAGAAGACCTAAACCAAGGAACTTCTCAAAATATTGAACAAGGAAAAAGCAAAAAATTCACTATAAATCAAGTAGAGCATGAAATTAAAGTAAAATCTATTCAGGAGGATAAAGTCACAGTAGAGATCAGAAGCGATCCTATTGAACTGGAACTTAAGGTGGGGGAGGTTAAAAAAGTTAATTTAGATGATGATAACTATTATGATTTAGAATTAAAAGCAGAGAGTACTGAGGAAGACAGTGTTAAAATATATATGAAAGAAATAAATGAACAATCATGCACCCCTGAATGGGAATGTTCAGAATGGTCTTCTTGCATTAATGAAACCCAAACAAGAAACTGTTCTGATATTAATCGTTGTGGTATAGAAGAAGGAAAACCTAAAGAAATAAGAAAATGTAATGAAACTTGTGAACAAAACTGGACTTGTACTAACTGGTCTGAATGTATAAACGAAACACAAACAAGGGATTGTACAGATGAAAATAAATGTGGAAACACTTCAGAAAAACCTAAAGAAATAAGAGAATGTATTTCTCTAAAAAATTGTTCTGAATTAAATGGGACTCTGTGTAATTCTTCTGAAATATGTAATGGAACTGAGTTAAACTCTTCTGATAATTCCATTTGTTGTGATAAAAGTTGTGTTATAGGTTCTAACAAGCCAATCTGTTCCGAGGGGTATTATCATTGCAATAGTACAACCTCCTTTCATTGTAATGCGAGTTTAGAAGAGGGTCCTGGAAAACCTATTTGTTGTTCTGAAAGATGTTTAAATATGACAGAATATCTTGGGAGACCTTTTTGGAACATTAGTTATAGCAAAAACATATCAACATTCAAAGGAAATGTTTCAGATAACTGTAAGGAAGGGTATAATATAACAACCACTACTAAAATAGATAAGGGGTTTCTTTTTGGAATTCCTACAGGAATTATAATAAAATCCAATGTCTATTATGAACTAAAGGGATTAAATAGTAGAGGGAATTGTACAGTGCTTAGCGAATATACAGACTATAAAATTAACTACACTTCCGAGATCAAAAACCATCTAAGGCAAATGGGAAACACTACAGAAGAAATTAACAAAGCAATTCAAGAAAAGAAAGAAGAATCCGAGTCTATAATTGGAGTTAGTGCTGTTTGTCATTATCCTCAAAACCATATTATAGATAAAATAGAAGGATGGGAGGCAATGAATTTTTCTTCTAATTCAGCAGATTTTCAGAGATTCAATTGTTCGGGAAATAGAAGTGCTCCGATAATCTAGATAAAAATTAAATCAATAAAAAAGAGAAGTTATCATTTAATCATAAAAATATTTTTAAAGAATTAGTCTTTACTCTTAAGTATATACTAATTTATTCAATTGAGGGATTGAATAAATTTTGAAAGGGGAATTTACTCTTAAAATTTTTCTTGATACTTGAAAGTCTACCAAATATTTAAAAGTTTTGGTAGAAATCCTCTTTTAAAGAGGGAAGAAAAACAAGTGAAAGGAGGAAAAAACAAAAAAAGATGGCAATAGATTTCGCAAAAGAAGCAGTAAAAAATGCTGATACCCATAGTATTAACTTTGATGAGTTAAAAGCTGGTAAAGCTAACATTAAAGTTATTGGTTGTGGTGGAATGGGTAGTAATGCTGTAACATGGCTCTTTAATAAAGGAATTAATGGAGCTACAATATATGCAGCAAATACTGATGCTCTTCACCTTAGTGTCACCAAAGCAGATGAAAAACTTCTTGTTGGAAAAGAATTAACAAAAGGTTTAGGCTGTGGTGGTGAACCAAGAAAGGGTAAGGAAGCTGCAAAAGAATCTATGGTTGATTTAAAAAAAGCTGTTGGTGGAGCTGACATGGTCTTTGTACTCGCAGGAATGGGAGGAGGATCTGGTACAGGAATGGCACCAATAGCAGCTCAAATAGCAAAAGAATCTGGAGCAGTTGTAATAGGTGTTGTTACTATGCCTTTTGAATCTGAAAAAGCTAGAATAGATAAAGCTGAATACGGACTTCAAGAGTTAAGAGATGTAACTGATACTTGTATTGTTCTTGACAACAATAGACTTGTTGATATAGCAGGACAATTACCAATTGAACAGGCTTTTGCTGTTGCAAATGAACTTGTATCAACCATGATAAAAGGTATTGTTGAAACAATAACTATACCAAGTCTAATTAACTTAGATTATGCAGATGTTTCAGCAATAATGAAAAACGGTGATGTATCAGTCATTGGTTTAGGTGAAAGTGAGTCCAAATCAGACAAAGTGAATGAAGCTGTGCGGCAAGCTCTTACTCATCCTCTACTTGATGTGGATTATAAGGGTGCTACAGGAGCTTTAATTCATGTAACCTGTGGACCAGACCTTAAACTAGAAGAATTTGATGTAGTAGGTAGAACTGTTTCTGAAAACCTTAATCCAGAAGCAAAAGTAATTATTGGTGCCAGAATAAGCAAAGATTTTGCTGAAAAGGTAAGAGTAATTACAATAATGACAGGAGTTAGATCTCCTTATGTTCTGGGTAATGAAGAACAAGAAACAGAAACAAACCCTTCATCAAAAGAAATGTCTGATTTAGGAATAGAATTTCTTAGATAATTTTTATTAATCCAGGGGCTTTTGCCTCTGGTCTTTTTTTATTTTTTATTTTATTAATTATGATTCAGATAGATTTTTTTGATTAAAATTATTCACTCAACTTTCTTGGAGAGTTCATTTTTTTATCTCCATATTTGTTAAAAAACAAATAACTTGACAATTCAGGATTTGTTTTTTCTTTTTCCTTTCCCACTTTTTTTTCATAACCTATTGGAAAAATAGCCTCCACTTCCATTTTCTCAGGAATCTCTAGCAAGTGTTTTACTTTCTCTTCAGTAAAATGACCTACCCAACATGTAGCTAATCCTCTCTCTTCTAAAGATAAAAGAAAATTTTGAATAGCAGCCCCAGCTTGTTGTTTAAGATATTTCTTTCCTCTCTCTGGATAAAGGTTTTCCATCCTATCAACATCTCCACACACCACAACTAGATGTTTAACTTCTTTAATAAAATCTTGTTGAGAAGCCTCTGCTATTCTTTCTATCTTTTTTTCATCGTCAATAATAATTGTTCTTAATGAAAAATTATTTCCTGCTTTAGGAGCATATCTCATAGAATCTATTGCTTCGACAATATGTCTCCAATCAGGTTTCTTATTATTAAAATTTCTAACACTTTTTCTATTTTTTATTGCATTATCTAATTTCATACAATTACTAATAAAACCATGTTTTTAAAATTATTCAAAATTATCTTTTCTCTTTTTTGAGAATCTCTTTAAGTTTTGGCCATTCTGATTTATCCACAATATATCCCACACAATTTTTACTCCCGCATTTACATGGATGTTCTCTAAAGTTATCTAAACTATAGCCATAATTATATGTTATTTCTTCTCCTTTTTTTATATCTCTTATAGCATTAATTACCACTCTTTTCTCATCTTCTATAACACTTTCGCAGTTAGGATTGCATGAATGGTTAATATACTTAGCAGGATTCCATGAAACATTTCCGTCTATATCATATTTTTCATTTAATTCAAAAACATATACAGCTCCCTTATCTTGTTTTTTTTGAGATTTTTTAATTGTTTTTTGAGATTTTTTATCTCCTCTTTTCTTAGAAATTTTTCTTCCCTTGTATTCCATAACTTCTGTTCCTTTAGAAATATCTCTTTTTGCAAAAACACCTTTGTTATGTATTTTTGATTTTCTAACTTCAATATTCTTATTTTTTTTAAATACCATTCTCTTTTTAAAATGAAAATAAAATGTTCTGGAGCTGAATACTTTGTTTAGGGAGTTTAAACAAACTGAATATTTTAAACATCCCGGAGCTGAATACTTTGTTTAGGGAGTTTAAACAAACTGAATATTTTAAACATCCCGGGCAGGGCTCGGGCCTCACTATGTTCAACCTAATCCGCTTAAATCAAAATTTAATCGAATCAAACTAACGGTTCTCGCTTAGAGCGTCCCGGGCAGGGCTCGAACCTGCGACACCACGGTCACTGCCTTTTCCTGTTCTGTGAACAGACATTCAAAGGAAGGTTGAATGTCAAGGAAACCTTGGTTTCCTTACAGTTAACAGCCGTGCGCTCTACCGACTGAGCTACCGGGACTTGATATTTTATAAAAAGTAGAACTTTTAAAAGTTATTGGTCATAAATAAAAGTCTTTGAAGATATTTTTAATTGTTATTTTTCCTTGTTTTCAAAATTTTCTCTAAGTTCTTCTTTTTCTTTTCTACTTTCCCTTAATTCCTTAATATCCTTATCTTTAAAACCTTCTTTAAGTCCCAAATCCAAAACAGGTTCTGGCTGGTGTTTTTCTAAATAACTATAAACAGTAGAGTGTTTTATACCCAAAGCCAATTGTCTTATTCCTTCTCTTGCAATATCTGTCCATTCAGGTAAGCCAATAATGCCAATTTTATTTCCATTCATCTGAATAATGCAATTTGTAAGTTTACTTAATGTGCTTAATGCCTTTCCTCCCTTACCAATAATAAGACCTCTTACTTTTTGCATGTCTTTTGCTTTAGAAATACTTTTTATATTGATCTTTTCAAATTTATAATCTTCTTCTCCAGACAAAAGTAATGCATCATCAACATTAAACCCAAAATCAATAGCCTGGAGAACCTTTTTACCTATATGTTTATCTTTTCCTTCTCCCTCAATAAAAAGCTCCCTACCCCGTTGAGATATTTTTACATCTAATTCTTCTTCAAGAGTCTTTCTATTTTTTATTATTCTTGCAGGCTTGTCTAAAACTAATTTTTCCATATTTCAAAAAAATATCTGGACATTAAAAAACTTTGTAAAAAACCTTTTTAGTTATAAAATCAAAAAGATCCTTTATATTATAGAAAACATTATGAAATAAAGTCCTCTCTTATTTTTATGGATAGGGAATTAGAAAACTTTTATGATTCTATAAAAAATACCTATATTTGTTTTGGAAGTTTAGAAGAACTCTCGGAAATCACAAAAAAACCAAAAAAGAACCTTGAGATAATTAAAACACCTCAGCCTTTTAGTGGAATAATAATTCCTTCTCTTGAGGAATTAAAAAAATATTCTCATGCTCTTTTTTCATCACTAGATGATTTAGGAGAATTAACCCAAGACTATGTAGAAAAAGGTACAGAAAAAATAATGGATATTTACGAAAAAATATTCTCAAATAAAAATATACAAAATTTAGACATAAGAAAGAAAGCTCAAAAAATAGGTGCAGACGCGATTATAAATCTAAATAATGTTGGAGAAAACTCATTACAAGGTGGGAATATGAATATAAAATTAAATTCTTTTTATGGACATCCAGTAAAAACAGGTGGGTTTACATCAAAATTCATATAAAAACTTTCAATATTTTTAATAATCAAAACTCTTCTTTTTTTGTCTCTAAATAACCATTTTTTCTTAACCATGCTATCTGACTTGAAGGATACTTAAAAATAATATCCCCTCTCTCTTTATCTAATTCCCATGGTTGTATTAAAACAATGTCTCCTGGTCTTAACCATAATCTCCTTTTTAATCTTCCCGGAACTCTGCAATTCCTTTCCTTACCGTCAAAACAACTAATAGTCATTTTATTCCCTCCGTGTCTTTTTTGAACTGTTCCTATTGTTTCTTCTCCTTTGGGAATTCTTGCTCTTGTTATTTTTGGTCCCTCTCCCTGGTTAAATGCTTTTTTATTATCCTTAGCCATGATTAATCAAGAAAAAAGGGATTTATAAGTTTGGTGGTAAAAAATTATATAATTACTTAGAATACTTTTTCCATTTTTCAAAAGCAATTGAAGCTTGATTATATAGTCCTTCATCATATCCTTTACCTAAGGCTTCCATGTTTCTAACATAACCGTAATAAGAATAAAAAGTAGATTCCACCATGCTAGCAGGAGAATTTCTATTAAGAGAATTAAAAAAATCCTCATAAAGCTGTTTGTCAATAGTTTTTTTAGTATCACTCATTTTTATTCAGGAATAAAACTAAAAAAACACTGTTTAAAAAAATTATGAATATATAATATATAAAATTACAATAAAATCATTGAATAAGAAACACCTTGTATTTTCTTGATGTCTTCTTGTTTTATTATCTCAGAATCAATAGCTGCCTTAACAGATTCCTCTCCAACAATATTAAAAGTCGCATCTTCTTTTGACATGTCTTTCATTATTTCCTTCGCCCTTTCTACTGATACACTTTCACCCTTAAAGAAATCTTCTTTCACATATAGTTTGAATTCTCCTTCTTCAAAACTCTTTCCAATAAGATTTTCATCACAGAAAACTGCTAAATTTCTATACGATTTTATTATTCTAACAAACATAAAAAAATAAAAAAAGAAATAGTTTATAAATCTATTTCTGTATTCCGCCCATCCTACAAACAGTTGTTCCACACTCAGGACATTTTCCTTTTGCTATTTTTGTCCCTTTTGCTGTTTTAGATTCAGTTGGGTCTTTGATTTCAACTTGTTTTTTGCATTTCATGCATCTTCCGTATGTTGCCATATATAAACCTCCAAATTTTAATTTAATGAAATTCTATGAATTCCTGTCTTTTCAAAAATATAAGAAAAATCCCTTTTATAAGCTTTTGTGATGATTGATTTTGGTAAATTCAACTAAATTTTACTCCTTATTGGATGGCTTGCACCACAAGCGAGGCAATGAACATAACTTATTTTTCCTTTTTTTATTATCTCTGTATCTGGTTTTCCACACTCTCTGCAAATTACAAATTCCTTAACATATTCATCTATTTTTTTATTAATCTTGTCTCTTGGAATTTTATTATTTAAAATCAATCTTTCACCTGATTTATATCCTGATGTTGCTAATTCTTTTGAAATAAATTTTTGAAAATGTTCACCAGATCTTCCTAAAAATGAAGATATCTGAAAGAAATTTGTTAGTACTGTCTTTTTGCCCTGAAAATGGCCTTCAATTTTAGGGATTTCAAATCTCCCTTTTCCTCCTTCATCAGTTTTTTCGACTTTTTCATATGCATTATCTAAGAGTTTTTCATATTCCATAGAAATACAACATAATCGCTATTTTTAAGGCTTGGGGTTTGTTAATAATTAAAGAAAATCTCCAGAAAGCATATTTCTTTTATACTTTATAGGAACATCGCCATCCTCTTTTGAAAGTTTTTTAATCTCTTTATTGGTTATTTTGTTTTTATAAAATTCCTAATCTCTTTTAAAATTTTCAAAAACCTCGTTTTCATGTTCACTATCTATTTTCATTAACCTAAATACCTCACCTTACCAGGACGGGGTTCAAAAACAATCCCTTCCTCTAACATCTTTTTAATTTCCTGGTTTATTATTTCAGGTGAAACCTCTCTTAAACTCATTATTATCTGATCTTTTTCTATCCCTCCATCATTTTCTGCATTTTTTATCTTGTCAAGAATTTTGTCCTTAACAGAACCTGTAGCCCCTCCCTCTGTCTCTGCATTGTTTTCTAAAGAACCCCCTAATTCCTGCTGATTATCTTTAGATAAGGAAGAATCCTTTTCCTGGTTTCTTTGATTTTCAATTTCTAATTTTCTCACCATTAAATATTTTGGATCTTTTTCTTTGATTATCTCTGGTTGAACATAATTTTCATTATTCCAAGATCTCAATCTTCCAATAACTAAAACAGTTTGTCCTTGCTGAACCTCCCGGAATTTATCTGAATCATCACCAAAAGCCTTTAATCTCATCTGCCCTGAACCATCATCTAGTGTAAAAAAAACATACTTTTTTTCACCATTACTATCAAATTTATCAACAATGTTTCCAATCAAGTTTACTCTTACAACTCTTTTATCTCCTATTTCTAAAAAAGAAAATCTCTCTCCATCCATAACTGGTTTTCCAATTAAAATATCTCCAATTCTCAACTTATATGCAATGTTTCTTTTATACCCCTTATTTTCAGCCATAAACCAAAAAATAAAAACTAGTTTATAAATATTTATGAACCATGAACCAATGTATCAATTGTTTTGCCTTTATTTGTGTTCTTAATTGTGTCTAATTTATAATTTTCATACAAAGAATCTTTATATACTGAATCTTTCTCAGAAACATATATTGGTTTTCCTCTATATGGTTTATTATTTTCTAAACCAGGAATGTAATCATTAAAAAGAATTATAGAACCGACTAAAACAGATGCTACATAAAAAAAGAATTTTTTTCTTTTTTTTCTTGATTTTTCTTTATGGTGATTAATATAATCTACACCATTGGGTTTTTCAAACATTTTTTTCAAAACAAGAAATTTTAAGATGTTTTTAAGTATTATTAATTCCTGTTTTCTGACAACATCAGGGTATTTTTTTAAGATATTTGTTACAAATATTTTCTATTGTCTCTTCTCCAGAATAAATAATATAATCAGGCTTAAACAAATTGAGATTTGTTTCTATATTTTCTTCTACATCTAATTGAAATTTTTGATTTGTTGACCTCTTACCATCTCTTTTTATTTCCCTTTTTTTAACAGGAACTTTAATTAATAAATCATAAGTTTTAAGGTGGTCTTTTATAAACTCTTCCCAGGAAATATTTCTCCCTTGTAATGAAACCTGATAAGAATATGTATCCAAAACACTTCTATCACATACTAAAACGTCACAACCATAAGACTTTTCTGTTTCTTCTGTTACCTGTCTTCCTAAAATCCATTTTTGAGTATCTGAACTAGCAGTCTCATTTATTGGAAGAGGGCATCTTCTTGCAATTTCTTCAGAAAAATCTGCATTTACCCCTCTTTTCTTTAATTCATAAACTAATTGGTGTGCTATAGTAGTTTTTCCTGTACCATGAGTTCCTATAAAAGCAATCTTATATCCTTTTTTCATTTAAAAAATTCCTACATAACCTCTTTTAGGCCTATAAATTTCACTATTTTCAATTAATTTATCTATTGATTCCTGAATTTCATGTTCTTGCATCTTATCTTTTAAATCATCTTTAATTTCATCCATTGGTATTTCTTTTCCCATTTTTTCACTTAAAGCCATTATTGTTTCCTTAACAGTCATTATTTTGTTTCTTTGAGAAGAAGTATAACCACTTGCAATCCTGTCTATATCAAAAGTCTCTGATTCATAATCATACCCTACCTGCATAAGATAGTGTTTCATTATTTCTATTGCCTTATCTGCATCTGAAATTTCCACAGTTTCACTTAACCTGGCTCTTGCTGAAGCTTCTGCCATCCTCACTAAGGCTTGTAACTGACGAGCTGAAATAGGTATAGGCCTCATTTCACTTTCAGAACTAATTGGTTTATTTCTTAAATCAATATAGAAATTTTTTATTTTTTTTGTAGCCTCATCACTTAAAACTGGGTTAACTTTTTGTTTTGCATAAGCTACATATTTCCTAAATAATTCTCTTGGAACAATCATTTCTGCTCCTTCTTTTGTTTGGTGTTCTTTTAAAACATGAGAAGCAACCCTTTCATCATTTTTTTTATCCGGAGTGTCTCTTAATGTAAAAATAATATCAAACCTATTAATTAGTGTTGGAGGGATATCTATTTGTTGGGGAATAGACTGATAAGGATCAAATCTACCAAATTTTGGATTTGCTGCAGCTAAAACACTTGTCTCGGCCCTTAAGGTCGCCTGCACATTAGCTTTTGAAACTGTAACTGTTTGTTGCTCCATTGCCTCGTGCATTGCAGATCTGTCATCAGGATCCATTTTTTCTAACTCATCAATACAAACTAACCCTCTATTTGCTAAAACCATTGCACCTGCTTCTAAAGACCATCCCTTAAGATATTCATCTCTTACCACACTTGCAGTCAATCCTGCTCCTGAAGTAGATTTACCTACAACATATCTCCCATTAGGAGAAATCTGTGCCATAAAACCAAGTGTAACTGACTTTGCAACACCAGGATCACCTATTAACAAAATATGTATATCTCCCCTGTTTTTACCTCCGTCTGTTTTCTTTTTTTCAACTCCTCCAAATAATTGTAAAACTAGGGATTTTTTTATTTCTTGATAACCCCAAACACTAGGAGTAATGCTTTGAGTTAATTTTTGGAAAACTTCTGGATCCTGAGATAATTCCTGTATTTGTCTCTCATCTTCTTCTGAAATATCCAATTCTTCGAAAGTTTCCTCCTGTGGAATTAAATTATTTGCTTCAATTGCTAATTCAAACCTTGTTGAAATTCCTCCTGTAGATAATGGAACAGGGACTTCTTTTAAAACACCTATTATACTTACTCTTGAACCAGGGGTTGTTTTTTCTTCCATCTTTGGCTCAACTAAATCCTCTTTAACAAAAACATTTAATCTTTTTGGCTGTTCCCCTCCTGAAAGAGATTCTGGTGTTTCTTCCACAATTAATCTTTGTGTATCAACCATTTTTTTAGAAATGAGTTTAAAACCTCCCCTCCTACCACAAGAACACCTTGTAGGGTGTTGTAATTTTTTTTCTGTTTGCATAACAGAAATAACTGTTCCACAAGAAGGACACTCAAATTTCGCATTAACAACTTGAGGTCTAACATCTGAAGATTGTCTTATAATTCCCTCAATAACAACAAGATTATCTAAATGCCTTGACCTTATTTCCCTTATATTCATATTATAGGTTTCAGGCATATTTTGAACTCTCACTCTTACTTTTTCTAATAAAGGGTGTTGTTCTATTGCTTGTTCTAATATCTTAAAAGTTTCTTCAGGCTCATTAATAAGCTCTTCAGCAAGATTATTTGAAAATTCAGAAAGTTCTATAAAATCAACATAAACTACATTTTTTCCTGCTCTTACAGAAGAAGCAACTGATTCTTTATGATATTCAAAATATTTCTTAGCTTCTATAACAAGCTCTTCTCTTTTAGAATCTTCTATTGCTTCACCTTCAGCCATATAGTTATTAATCTTATTACTTTTTTATAAATTTGTATGTATTATAAAATAGTTCTTAAAATTTAAATAAAAATCAAATTAATCTCATAATATACCGATAACCCAAAAAACCATAAGTAATACCAGGATAAATAAAATTAAGTTTGTTGAAAACTTAAACCAATTAGCTGCCTTTTTTTCAGATTTTGTTAAACTAAATATTGTTAAATAGAAAAACCTCCCCCCATCAAAAATCCCCACAGGAAGCATATTAACTAAAGCTACACTAAAACTTGCTAAAACAACCCACCACAATAATTGATAAATAAAAACTCCTGCTCCAAAATTTGGTTGATAATTAACATATGGTTTTTTAAAATTAAAAAAGCTAATTAGCTTACCCATAGCCCCCTGGTTTTGTTTTTGAAATGCAATTCCCAACCATGGTTCTGAGTTATTTATTGGATTTTCTCCTAATACTAATTTCTCTTTATATGTTATTCTATCATTATTTTCTCCTCTAGCTAGTGTAACATTAATTTCATCTCCTGGATTATAAGGATCAAGAACAGAATTCATTTTATCCATGCTCTTGATGGTTTCTCCATTAATACTTGTTATTACGTTAGAAATATTGTTTTCTATTGCAGGAGCCTTATAATAAACAAGAACATAATCTTGGGCGTTTCTTTGTTTATCTAAGAAATCTTTTGTTAAGTAATATTCTGTCTGATTTACTCTGACTGTATTCAAACCATCTTCAAGACTATTATTTAATGACTCATATGTGTGGTTATCAAAAGTTTGATTATTAACCATATTTATTGCAGATAACCCTGTAACAGTATAAGCATAACTATCAAACTCAACTCCTGCTGGACTAAAAGCCAAAATAAAAAACAAAGCCATAAGAATAAATCCAATTATTGTTATTATTATGTTTGCAAAAGTTCCTGCTGAAAGAACTGACATCTGTTTAAAAGAAGACTTTTTTTCCATGTCTTTTTCATCTTGTTCAACAAATGCTGCTAAAAATATTGGTAAAAAGAAAGGAAAAAAACCAAATCCGGTTGATTTTATCTTAATTCCATACCTTCTCATAAAAATTCCATGAGAAAATTCATGAGTTATTGCAATTATAGCAAG
>DATFJM010000031.1:0-15299 GCA_035269225.1 Candidatus Nanoarchaeia archaeon | reverse complement strand
AATTAACTCCTGCAGGACTAAAAGCAAGGATGAAAAATAATGCCATTAAAACAAACCCTATGACTGTTGTGATTATGTTTGCAAAAGTTCCAGCTGAAAGAACTGACATTTGTTTAAAACTGCTCTTTTTTTCCATGTCTTTTTCATCTTGTTCAACAAATGCAGCTAAAAATATGGGTAAAAAGAAAGGAAAAAACCCAAATCCAGTAGATTTTATATTAATCCCATATCTCCTCATAAAAATACCATGAGCAAATTCATGAGGTATAGCAATAACAGCAAGAATTATTATAAAATATGAAAAATAAAAAGGAGGTAAAAAATCTAATTGAAATGCCTGGGGCATATAAGGAAGAAGAGGCATTATTGGAGGAACCTTCAATTCCTGTACAATAGCAGGATAAGCAACATAAACATAAACTATTTTTCCTACCATATAAATCATTCCAGCCATAAGTGCATAACCAATTGTTATAGAAACATAACTCAAAAACTTCAGTGTTTTTTTATATTTCTGACCAATTTTATCAATAATCTTCATTCCCCAGCTTGTCCTGTAAATATATAATAATCCTTCTTTTTTGAGGTTCTTCTTATTTTTGTATAAAAACAAGGTTACAAAAATCACAAAAATAATCAACAGTCCTATATCATAAGCAATAAGATTCATCTTTTTTTCACCTTTGAATAATTTAAAACAAAAGAAGCTTTAAAAAAGTGGTGGTTAAATATTTTATAAAAACTAGGAAGATCACTTTTTCTTAAGTGGTCTGAAAGATTTACCATCGCAATTCTTTTTTCTGCACTTTACTTTTCCTTTTAGAATTTTCAATGGATCTGCCTTCATCTTGCCATGACATTTCTTACATACATATACATTGTGAAAAAGCCTGTTTTGGGCTTCTTTTATTTTTTGTGCCATATCAATTTTACATAAAAAGGGTTTTTAAATGTTTTTTATGTAATTTAAAACTACTTTTTCATGCTTTTTTGCCTAAATTGCATTTTTTATAAAAAATCACATATAAAAAATAAAAATAATTAGTTAAAATCATAACTTTCTTTTTATGATTTTTTCTCCCTCCACATCCCAATATTCACAATTTCCATTTTCTTCAAGAGATTCAAAAACCTCATCATCTGGACACTGTACTTCTAAAGTTTCAAAGCTCTCTAAATCCATTATATTTGCTTTTTTATCCTCTTTGGAAAGAACCTGGGCTTTTCTTTTTTCAACATTTGGAACTTGTAATTTTTCATGTCCTGGCACAACAAAAACCTTTTTTTGTCCATTAATTATTCCAATAGCCTCAATCTTACATTTAGCATGTCCGTGTTTTCCTGTCTTAGAAATATCAATATTTCTTACCATACAAGGAACCCCATCAACAATAATATTTGTTCCTTTTTTTGCCTCTGTTGCATTTATTATCTTTAAAACCATAAATTAATCAAAATAATAAGCATTTATAAATTTTTAGTATAATTCAATAAAATATGCAAAAAAAGAGTATTAATTTTCACAACTCAAGAAATATTTTAAAATAAAAAAAAGAATAATTATGATGCTATTACTAAAAACTATGAAAAGTCACTGGTGCAAGGGGGTTTTTATTTTGGGTTTAATTTTAGCTTATTCAATACTTCCTGCAAAATCATTCATAGGAAATATGCTTCCATTATCAATATTATTTATTATTACATTTTCCCTTTCACTTACATGTACAATAAGGAATATTAAAGAAAAAACCAAATCATATAGAGGTTCAACACTTGGATTAATTGGTTCTGTTTTAGGGATCGGAGCATTACATACTTGCACAATGTCTGGATTTTGTGCAACAGCAACTGTAGGAATAGTTTCGACAGCAGTCCCAGCCTTTTTCCAGCCTTTAATAAAATACCATATTTACATTTTAGGTTTTGCAGTTATTCTACAAATAATTGCTCTTTTATCAATGCACTGTTTTAGAAAATAACCCAAAACTCTTAAAAACATTCTCTTAATTACACTTCCATGGTAGAAAAACAAGAACAAAAGAAAGAAGAACATCCTAAAGAAAATCAAGGCAACACACTTCAAAAAGGAGATTTTATTGAAGTTATGTTTACTGGAAAAACTCTTGAAGGGCAGATATTTGATTCTAACAGAGAGGCGGACTTAAAAAAAGTAGGAAAAGAGGCTAATGAAAAAGCAAAAAAACCTTTTATTTTTGCTTTAGGTGAAGGAATGCTTCTTAAGGGTATTGATGATTATCTAATCGGAAAACCTACTCCAAAACAAAATAACACTAAAGAGTATAATATTGAAATAAAACCAGAAGACGCTTTTGGAAAAAGAGAACAAAAAAATATACAAAGAATGCCATTAAATATTTTTAAACAACACGGAGTTAATCCTCAACAAGGAGCAGTTTATAATTTTGATAATAAACCAGGAAAAATATTATCTGTTACAGGAGGGAGAGTTATGGTAGATTTTAACCATCCTTTAGCTGGAAAACCTGTAGTTTATAATGTACAGGTAAAAAGAAAAGTTACAGATTTAGACGAGAAAGTAAGGGCATTTATTGATTTTGTTTTTAAGAGGGAACTAAACTATGAAATAGACAAAGAAAATAAAAAAATAAAACTAAAAGTTGAACCTCAGATAAAACAAATGACTGAAATGTTTAAACAAAAATTCAAGGATTTATTTAATTTAGATTTAGAAGTACATGAAAAAAGTCAAGAAAAACCAGAAGAAGAAAAACAAAATGACAAAAACACTGAAACAAAAGATAACAACTAAAGAAGTCATAGGCCTTTTAGAAAACCTGAATAATGATGAAATAAAACAAGGAATAAATTATTCTGATTCAGGATTCAAGGGAAAAAACAAAGATGGTTTTTGGGCAACAAATCAAACCACAAAAAAAACTATCCAATATATCCAAAACAAATATTCTTGCTCTATGGGAAAACACATAGTCAAATATAATCAAAAAAGAGACACTCATAAACACAAAATCAAGTTATTAAACAAATATAATAATTCCTTAAAAATAGAATTTATCGATTGATTAACTAAAAAAATATGACTTATCTTTTACTACAATAATCCTTTTAAACTTGCAAGGTTTTTAAATAATAATATGGATGACAATTATGAAAATTACCAAGGAAACCAGAATTCTCCAAATTATTCTAATGAACAAAACAATCAAATGAATGAAGTTGATAAAGAACTTGCTGAATATCTTCAAAATCAAAAAGCAAGAATTAAGGTTATTGGTGTTGGAGGAGGTGGAGGAAATTCACTAAGCAGAATGAGAGAAATAGGAATAAAAGGGAGTGAACTTTTAGCTGTGAATACTGATGCCCAAGATTTACTATATGTTAATGCTGATCAAAAAGTACTTATTGGAAAAGAGCTAACACAGGGATTGGGTGCAGGAAGTAATCCTCAAGTTGGTGAAGAAGCTGCAAAAGAATCAGAATCTGAATTAAAGAAAAAAGTATCTGGAAGTGATATGGTATTTATAACCTGTGGTATGGGTGGTGGAACAGGAACAGGGGCAGCACCAGAAGTTGCAAGAATAGCAAAAAAACAAGGTGCCCTTACTATAGGAATTGTAACAACCCCTTTTACAATAGAAGGGAGAAAAAGACTTGATAATGCATCAAGAGGGTTGGAAAAAATGGATGCAATGGTAGATACACTAATAGTTATTCCTAATGATAAGCTACTTGAATTAGCTCCTGATTTACCATTACATACTGCTTTTAAAATTGCAGATGAAATTCTTACAAATGCTGCAAAAGGTGTTACTGAATTAGTTACTTCTTCAGGCTTAGTAAATCTTGATTTTGCAGATATTAAAACTGTAATGTCTGATGGAGGTGTTTCATTAATTGGTATGGGAGAATCAGATGCAAATGAAAACAGAGCACAGGAAGCTGTTAATAAAGCAATAGAAAACCCTTTATTGGATGTTGATATTTCAAATGCAAGAGGAGCCCTTGTCAATATTATAGGGGGGAATGAAATGAGTTTAGACGAATGTAAATTAATTATGAAAACTATTGGAGATAGGCTAAGCCCAGATTCAAAAATGATTTGGGGGGCACAAATTTCACCAGACATGGAAAAATCAATAAGAGTCTTATTAATCGTAACAGGAGTAAAAAGCTCTCAAATCCTGGGGAAAAGAGAATCTGTAGAAAAACAAAAACATCAAGAAATAGAAGACGAATTAGGAATAGATTTCTATGAATAAAATGGCTTATGAAACAATAAAAAGAATAAGTAAAGATATAGTTGATAAGGGAAAGCCCTTTTATGTAGATAGAAGAAAATTTCATTTTAAAGAGAATTCTGAAAAACAAGAGGTCATAGATTATTTTGATTATCTCGAGAAATTAGGTATTTATGAATTTAATAGAACTAATGGCAAATATGAACCAGGAGAAAATTTTGAAGAATATATAAATAAAAAAGAAGAAGTCCTTGAAATACATAAAAGAGGGCTTGAGTTATTAACTCTAAAAAAAGAGTTGGGCAGCCCTCTTACAAAAGACATGAGGGATAAGATAAAAAGATATGGAGAAACCCTTAAGCAGTTGGGGGAAATAAAAGCAATAAGGGAAAATTACCATAACAATTATAAAAAAGATAAAAGAAAACAATAAACTTAAAACTTAAAAACCCCTAAATCTAATTCTGAGTATGAAAAAGAAAATAAGAAACTTAAATTTATTTTATAAGAAGTGTAAAAGAGTTTGGAAGACTCTAAAAAAGCCTACAAAAGAAGAGTGGCAGCAAATAGCAAAAATATCTGCTATTGGAATAGGCATAATAGGGCTAATTGGATTTATTATCTCTCTTGTAATGAAGCAGTTTGTTGTATTTTAAATATTTTTTAAGTTAATTATAAGAATTATCTCCATACATTAAATGTTTTCCAAAAACATGGTTCTTTTTAATGTGTCCCAAATTATCATTAATTTCTTCTAATTTTGATTTAATTTTTTTTACCTTTTTATTTTGTTTTTTAATATTAGATTTTGTTCTTATTTCATAAATCTTAGTATTAATATGTCTTATTTTGCTTCTTTCATATTCTTCAACAAGCTTCTCTGTTTGATTAAGAAGATCCTCCCTTACATCTTCACTAATCTCCATTTTATTTATATCTTCTTTCTTTTTTTCAATATCTCTATAGAATCTTTTAGAACCTTCTCTTGTGAATCCATATCCTCTATAATCCATAACCATATAAAAATAAAAACAAACTAGGTTATAAATATTTTTACACTATAAAACATTAATTAATAATTTTCCATAAAACCAATCTTCCTCCAGAATCTCTTAGGAATAAAGTGTCTCCTGAATAAGTCCAGACATAATCATATTCATTCCAATAAAAAGTATTTTCATTATTTGATTTGTTTCCTATAATTAAATTAACATTATCTCCAGATTTCAAAACAAAATCAGGAAAAATAAACTTCTTTCTTCCTTCGTCTTTAATACTCCATTTTGTAAGATTACAATCAAAACCACAATTATTTACTAAAACTATCTTTTGTTCAAATTTGTCTGTTTCTTCTAAAAAAATACAATCAGAGCAAAGATTATTTGAATTTTTACACAAATTAACATTTTCATCCACACATTTTTTCCATGCATTTAAAAAATCTCCGTAATAATTATTTTTTCCAGTAGGAAAATAATAATTAGCAAATCCTTTTCTAACCATTTCCAAATTAATATTCTTATTTCTATAAATAATATAAACTAATTCTCTTCCATATCTATCAAATTTTTCTTCTTCATAAACAAGTTTTACAGATTTATTAAAAACAGAATTATTCAAAAAATCTTTTGCTTGCTGATAATATTTTTCACCTTTTTCAGCAGAATTAATGCCTAAAAGCCTTACTCTTGTCTCATTATCTCCTTTTCCATATATTATGGTGTCACCATCAATAACTCTCGTAACAATAACCCTTTTTTCCTGTGAATCATTAAAAAAATCTTGGGTTTTTGAATCAAGATAATCATAATTAACTATTATTAACAAAAAAATACAAACAAAAAAAAGAATCAATTCTTTTCTTATAATCTTTATCATTTATTAAAAAAGAAAGACTAATATTTAAACCTAAAGCTTCGAATCCTCAAGTGGTTTGGGAAGGGTTTTGCACTCTATCTCTCTTGAATTATTTCTATTTTGCTCCAAATCTTTCTAAAAGATTTGTTTTTGAAAAGATGCAATGTGGGAGAGAGGATTCGAACCCCCGCAGGCACTAAGCCACTGGATCTTAAGTCCAGCCCGTTTGACCGCTCCGGCACTCCCACATAAGAATAGTAAATAAATTAGTATAACTTTATTTAGAAAACTTATAAAGTTTTTTATTCTTTTATTTGTGAGTTTTTTAAGAAATCTTAATTATTCTGAGATTCCTGGGAACCTTCAGGTTTTTTGCCTTGAAATTGCAAATCAATCCCTAATTCCTGGAGTCTTTTGGCATGAGCCTGCATTATTGATTCAACATTTTGGGCCATTTTTATTAACTCAGATCTCTCTTTATTGAGAGTATTTATAGCCCCCTGATGAAAACCAATCTCCATTTCTCTGGACATCTTTTGTTCTTGGTTTTGTACTTGTGGGTTTTCTCCTGAACTCTCTGTTTGCTCATTAGATTCTTTTTCTGAACCAGAACCATTAAGGGCTTTCTCAAGATTGTCTTTATTTATATCTTCCATAAAAAATTAAGAAAAAACCCCTTAATAAATATTATTGTTTTGTTCTTGCTTTTGTTCTAAGTCCTTTACTATTCTGAAGAACAATCTTGTCTAAATTACTTTTGGGGTTATAATCTTTTATTTTATTATTTGAAAAATGACTCATCTTTCCTTTATAATCTTCATAATTAAACCCTTTTGGAACATGAATATATTTTAAACATCTAACCTTATAATCTGGAACTGGTTGGAATTGTTCTTCATTAGGAATTATTAACTTATAATCTTTCATATAATTAAAAAAACACTTATCTTTTTAAGGATTGTTCTGCTCATGAACATAGTTTGAAGAATTTTTTCCTGCAATTGCTCCTTGTCCTGAAGCAACAACCACTTGCTCTAATTCCTGGTCTGTGATATCTCCTGCAGCATAAATTCCTTTTACAGAAGTCTCCATTTTTTTATTTACTTTTATTTTTTTATTTTTACTGAATTTTAAATCTAAACTACCCAAAAAATCAGATAATGAATTTGAATTATTTTCTACAAAAACTCCTTGTACATTAAATTCCTTTTCTTTATTTTTTGAAAAATCTTTTATTTTTATTTTTTCCACTTTCTTTTTACCTGAAATTTTAATTGGTAGAGAGCTATAAAATATTTTTACATTTTTCTTTTTTTCAAGTTTCTTATGTCTTTCTTCATTACAATCTAATTTTTCTCCTTTATAAAAAATATAAACATTTTTTGCTACATTTGCAAGAGATAAGGCAGAACCTGCAGCACAATCACTTCCTCCTATTACAGCAACATCTTTATTTTTATAAAAAAAAGCATCACAAGTAATACAATTACTCACTCCTTTACCCAGAAACTTTTCTTCTCCTGGAATTTCCAACCTACTTTTTTCAGTTCCAGTACATACAATCAAACTTTTAGATAAATATCTTTTAGAACCAGCAAGAACACTAAAATCTTTTTTTCTTTTTTCAATTTTCTTAATTTCCTTTAATATAAACTTTACATCATATTTTTCAAGGTGTTCATAAAATTTCTTCATTAATTTTCCACCTTCACCAGAAAAACCAGGCCAATTTTCTAATCTCAAGATATGATTTGCAGTCCCCCCGATATCTTTTGAAATTATAGCTGTTTTTAATCCAGACCTAATACAATACAAAGCAGCAGTCATTCCAGCAGGGCCACCCCCAAGAATTAAAACATCATATTTCATAAACTTTAAAATGTCTCTTTGTTTTTATAATTTATGGAAAACACAAAACAAGAAATATCTGAAACAATTAAAAAAGCAATTAGTGAGATTTCAAAAGAAATTAAAATCAATAAAAAAGAAATTAAGGATATTATTGAGATTCCTCCTTCCTTAGATATGGGAGATTATTCTTTCCCTTGTTTTTTTCTTTCTAAAAAATTAAAAAAATCTCCAGATAAAATAGCATTAGATATCAGAAAAAATATAGATCCAGATTCAAAAGAAATAATAAAAGACATACAAACAAGTGGCCCTTATATAAATTTCATTCTTGACAAGAGAATAATGGTCACAAGACTGTTTAAAGAAATTTTTAATGATAAAAAAGAATTTGGACAGATAAAAACAAATAAAGAAAAAAAACCAAAAACCATGGTTGAATTTCCCTCTCCAAATACAAACAAACCACTTCATTTAGGACATTTAAGAAATATGGCAATAGGAGAAAGTGTTTCAAGAATAAAAGAGTTTGCAGGAGAAAAAGTAATAAGAACTAACCTAAATAATGATAGAGGCATTCATATATGTCAATCAATGGCTGCGTACAAATTATATGGAAAAAATAAAACACCTTCAAAAACCAAAAAAAAGGCAGATCATTTTGTCGGGGATTATTATGTTTTATTTAAAAAGAATTCTAAAAAAGACAAATCTCTGGAAAAAGAAGCCCAGGAAATACTTCAAAAATATGAAAAAGGGGAAGAAAAAACAATAAAGCTGTGGAAGAAGATGAATAAATGGGCATTAGAAGGATTCAAAAAAACATATGAAAAATTTGGGATTAAACATGACAAAGAATATTTTGAAAGCAATCTTTACGAAAAAGGCAAAGACATTGTTAAAGAAGGTGTAAAAAAAGGATTATTTGAAAAAAAAGAAAATGGAGCTGTGATAGTAAATTTTTCTGAAAAAGACCTTGGAGAAAAATATTTGTTAAGAAAAGACGGGACTTCTTTATACATAACACAAGACATCTATCTTGCAAAGAAAAAATTTGAAGAGTATGATTTAGATAGGTCTGTTTATGTTACAGGAGATGAGCAAAAATATCATTTCAAGGTTTTATTCAAGTTGTTAGAAATGTTAGAAATATCTAATAAAAACCAAATGGAACATTTAGCATATGGGATGGTAGAGCTTCCAGAAGGAAAAATGAAATCACGGGAAGGGACTGTTGTTGATGCTGATGATCTAATAAAAGAAACCCAGGAACTAGTAAAAAAAGAACTAAAATCCAGACCAGAAAATAAAGAAATTTCACAAAAAGAAATTGAACAAAGGAGCTTAAAAATAGCACTTGCATCCATAAAATATATATTATTAAAAATAGACATAAACAAAACAATAACCTTTGACCCCAAAAAATCAATAGATTTTGAAGGTAATACAGGATCTTATCTGCTTTATACATATGCAAGAGCATCAAGCATATTAAGAAAAACAAAAAACAACTTCATTAAAAAAAGAGGATACAAACCTGTAAAAGAACTTGAAAAACAAGAAAAAGAATTAATCAAGAAACTATCCCAATTTGAAAAGACCATTTATAAATCACACAAAGAATCAAATCCTTCACTAATAGCTAACTATTCCTTTGAATTATCAAAAATATTTAATGAGTTTTACCACTCTTGTCCTGTAATGAAATCAGAAAAACAAGAATTCAGAGAAAAATTAGTTAGAGCATTTATAAGAATAATGAAAAACTCTCTTAACCTAATGGGAATAGAGCCATTAGAAAAGATGTAGTATAAAATATATTTTATAACATATATTAAAAAGACTATATTTTATAATTTATTCATATTTAAATAATAGTGTAGTGTGGATTTATAACTATGAAATTATCCAAACTACTAATGGTTTCTATTATTTCTATGCCGTTTATAATTGGTTCTGTTACAGAAAAAAGACAAGATAAAATAAAAAACAAAAAAGAATTAAATGAGATCCTTCATGCAAGAAAGAAGACCATAAAAAAAGAAAATACAACTACACCGATATTTAATGTAGATAGCACTTACACTAATAAGGAAATAAAACAAAAACAAGAAAAATATTTTGAAAAAATATTCAATACTCATCTAGGAAAAGTAAATTACCTAAGAAAAGATTTGCCTGTTAGATATGAAATGATAATAAAGGGTGAGGACAGCATACACATAGATAAGGAGGTTGATTTATGGAAAAGAAGAAATGTCTTACTTCATGAATATGCTCATCTCAAACAAAAAGAAATGATGAAAAAATTAAAAAAAATAGGTATTTATAATGGTGATTATGATAATACCTCGGATAATATTTATTCGATATTAATAACAGAAGGGAGTGCTGAAGCTGCCCAATATCTCGCATTAAAAAAAGAACCTCCGAAAAAATATAATTTTGTAGCTTTATGTAGGGAAAGAGATGCTGGAATGAATCAATTAAGAAAAGCCGAAGAGTTTTATAACACAGGAGCAAATTTTATATATCCGTTAATGAAAAAATTAGGTCTTGAAGAAACAATTATTGGGCTATATACAACAAAACCTCCAAAATCCCTAGATTTCTGGAACAAAGAAAGAAGAAAAAATTATTTGAAAAAAGTTGAAAAAAATTCTAAAAAATATTCTCCTATTGTACTTATTGATAAATAAACATTATGAAAATTTATTTAAATCCCTTTATCTATAATATAGTTAATATAAATAAAAAAGGAGGGTGATAAATGGCTAAAAAAAAGAAAGCTGTTAAAAAGAAGGCTCCTAAGGAAACTAAAACAAGGACTTCCCAAAAAAAGGAAAAATCCTTGAAAAAAGAAAAACCACAAAAAAGCCTTCTTGAAAAAGCTGTAGGAATTTTTGCATGGCTTACAGGAGTGATTGTTTCTCTAGCAGTTGGTTTTGGGATGACAAAAGGTACTCTAACAATACCTAATCTAGAAGAAGTAGTTGTCTTTTTTGGATGGGTTGTTATTATAACAACACTTCTAAGTGTATTGCTTGCAATAATAGAGAAATTAAGAAGATAAGACAAAACCATAAAAAGAGGTGTTTTTTAATTTTATTAGTTTTAACTTTATTTTAAAATGTATAATAAAAAATTCTCAAAGACAAGATATATCCTTGCTCCAATGGAGGAAATAAATGATATTGCTTTTAGGATATTATGTAAACGAGGAGGGGTGGGATTGACATATACTGGCCTAATAAATCCTTTAACAAAACAAAAAATATTTCTTAAAGATAGGCCGATATTACAGCTATTCTCTCCTGAAAAAAAAGGGTCAGAGGGTGTAAGAAAATTTGTTAAAAAACACGATAAAGAAGTTTCAGGATGGGAATTAAATCTTGGATGTCCTTCAAAAAATGCAAGGAAACAAAAGTTTGGAGTTTATCTCAAAGACTTAGAGGTCATAGAAGAAGTTCTTTCAGAAATAAGAAAAAATACAAAAAAACCTGCGAGTATAAAAATAAGAAAAACAAACTGGGAATGGACATTAAAATTAATAAAAATAGCAGAAAAATATTGTGATGCGATTGCTATCCATCCAAGAACAAAAGAACAAGGATATTCAGGAAAACCAGACATAAAATTCGCAGAAAAAATAAAACAAAAAACTTTTCTTCCTATAATCTATTCAGGAGATGTAAATGAAAAAAATAATAAAAATCTTTTAGAAAAATTTGATTATTTAATGGTAGGGAGGGCGGCAATAGGAAGGCCTGAAATTTTTTCTAAATTAAAAAATGAAAAACCTCCAAAAAACATTTCATTTAAAGATTACTTCAAATTAGCTAAAAAATACAATCTTCCTTATAGACAAATAAAATTTCAAGCAATGAATTTTACAAAAACAAAGAGAGGTGCAAGAAAACTAAGACTTGAAATTTTCAAATGCAGGACAACAAAACAACTAGAAAAAATTATTGACAAAATAAGTTAATCAAATTTTTCTTCTAATCCCTGCTTCTCATGGTCCATTAATCTCTTCTCAGAATCTGACAATATTTTCTTTATTTTTTCATAAAGCTGATTATCTGTATCATGGACTTCTGCATAAATACTAGAAACCCTTCTCCCTTCACTCTCTTTCCAATCTCCCCAGCTTCTTAAATATATTGTGCCTCTTCCCTCAAGATTATAGAATTTATGTTCAAACCCATTACCTGTAAAGAAATCTTCTTTTGAAAGGGGTTTTATTTCCACACCTCCATTGTCAACAATTGTATTTTCTATATTTTTGGCTGTGTCTGCAAATCTTTGGTAAGGATAACCATAATTTACATATGCCTTTTTAACATCTGTCATAAAAAAATAAATTAAGAATCATTTAAAATGATTTTGTCGAAACAATACATATGTTTAAATTAACTTGTCTTTTAAAAATACCAAAATTTATTAATTAATCCTTCTTGTATTTTATATGAAGTATGACTTAATTTGTTATGGTGAAGTTCTTTATGATGTATATTCAAGAGAAAGAGGAGCTAATGAAAACAAAAAAGTTTTATCAGGGGCTCCCTTAACCACAGCAAGTATTGCTTCTAAACTAGGATTAAAAACAGGAATAATAAGTGCAATAAATAAAAAAGATAATGAAATAACAGATAAAATAAAATCAAGAAAAGTTGATAGTTTTATACAAAAAAATTCAAAACCAACAGGAGAATCAATTATAAAACTTAATAAAAATAAAACACCCAATTTTAAAATCAAAAAAGACGTTGCATTTGATTATATAAAATATTCTAAAGAATTAAAAAACATAAATCCAAAAATTTTCTATTTTGGGACTCTTGCTCAAAGAAATAAAAAATCTAGAAAAACATTACAAAAAATTCTAAAGGATTTAAAAGAAAATCCTAAAAAGAATACAAAAACAATTTATGATGTGAATATCCGAAAAGAGTTTCCCTGGAAAAAAATATTCAAATCCTGTCTTCCATACACAAACATTTTGAAAGTTAATGAATATGAATTAAAAGAAATAAAAAAATTACTTAATATAAAAAGTCCTAAAAAACTTCTAAACCATATTGATTATCTTTTTATTACAAAAGGGAATAAAGGAGCTGAAGTTTATTATAAAACAAAAAAAATTTCTCTTCCCTCCTACAAATACAAAGTAGAAGACACTACTGGTTGTGGAGATTCCTTTAGTGCAGGAATAGTTTACGGAATTATAAAAAACTGGAAAATTGAAAAAATTCTTGAATTTGCCTTAAGAATTTCAGGAAAAACAGCTTCTCATATAGGAGCATATAGCAGGGATATTATTTATAGATAAAAATTTTTGTTTTTATTTTTTTTAGGGGATTTTTTTGAAGATTTTCTCTTAGAAGCCTTCTTTATTTCTTTTGTTTGTTTCTCCTCATTTTTCTTAATAACCTTTCTCTTGTGTTTGTTTAAATAGTCTTCTAAACTTGAGATATTTGCATTAATGTTCTCAATTTTTTCATCATACAAATCCTTCTTAACATTATACATCATTGCAGACATTTTTCCTGTCTTATATCTCTCTTTTTGAGAATCTCTTATTAGCTTCTTTATTGCCTTTCTTCTTGCTCTATAAGCCTTAAGATCTTTTTTTGCTTTATATATTCTATATCTTCTTATTCCAAAATAACTTCCCGCTATTAAAACCAAAACAATAGCAGAGAAAAGAAAATAATTTTCTTCAGTAAAATCAACAAACCTTTGGCCAGCACTCTTAAAAAAATTCACTTCACTTCTCATATCATCAACTTCTGTCTTCAATTCTTCTAAATCACTTTCTACTTCATTATATCTTCCCCTATAAAAAGAATCATTAATCTGCTCAAACTCTTGATTAAAACTTTCAACATTTTCTCCTCTTTCTTCTAAATGTTCAATCTCTATACTAACCGCAACCATCTCATCATAAAGAGAATAAATTTTTTCTCTAATTTCATTTACCTCTCTTGCTTTAAGAAAAACATCCTTATAAGTCATTTCCTTCCAATCAATAAACTCTAATGCTTCTCTTGCTTTCTTCTCATCTGTAAAATCAGAACCATCATCCCTCAAAACTTCTGCATAATCAACTATTCTCAATATTCTTTCAGCCTCAATAATTGTATCATTGATATTTTTGACATAAAATCCTTCCTCTTCCAAGTCAAACATTATCTCGTAACTCTTATTGATTGCCATGACAGCTTCTTCTCTTGAGATATTTCTTTCTGAAATATTTCCTTCAAAATCAAAATATTCTGGATTTGTATCATTTCCAGTTGGAGAATTATTCTCTACAATAAAACCAGTCATACCTCCTTCAGAAAAACCTTCATTAAACATCCCTCCCACTATAATCAATATAAAACCCAAGACAAACAAAAATGATTCTGTTCTCATTTTTTTCCTCCTGATTTTAGTTTGAAAATTCCTTTTTTTCCTTTTGAATTCTTCATATGCAATCCTAACCTTTCTTCTTCAATTGAAGCCAACCTCTTTTGTAATTCTTCAAAACTAAAGTTGTATTCGCTTTCAGGAATTTTTTGTTTTAGATAATAATCTTTTTGTAATTTCTTTATTTTTGCATGGGTTTCATTTAATTCAGAGTCTAAATCCTGTGAAATTTTAGAAGACCTAAATAATCTTAATCTATCATTTCTTAATTTTCTAACTTTTTCTTTTATCTCAGCAATCTTTTTTCTACTTCTTTCTTTTTCTCTATCAAATTTGTCTCTATTTATCTCCCTTTTGGCCATTTTTCTATCAAGTTTTTTCATATATTCTCTATAACTATCTTCTTCTGAAAGAAGTCTTCTTATCTTTCTTGAAAGATTTGCTTTTTTATATTTTTTAAAACCATAAATTCCTCCTCCTGAAACTAAAACTAACCCTCCTAAAAGATAATGCCAATTCAAGAAAAAGAAAAATTGCAAATCATCTTTTCTTTCTGAAATCAAATACTGTCTTGCTGTCTCTGCTCTTTGCATTGCTAGATCATAATCTCCTCTTTCAAAAGCAGCAACTGCTAATCTTAAGGAATCTCTAACCACCTTATTACTTATTTTGCTTTTTTGCATAAACTGACCAATTAACTCTTCTGTATTAGAAATGTCTTCCTTACTTAAATCTACAGATTCTTTCTCTTCAAATAATAACCTGTGTTGTCTTGGATTTAGCTCTGCACTAACTATCCTATTGATTAAATCAAAAGTCATTAAAGCTTTTTCTTTTGTATTAATAATTTCTTCTGAAAGAACATAAGATTGTGAATTTTTTCTATTTTCCAAACCCCTATTAGAACTTTCCATATAACTCTCTAATTCATTAACATTAAAA
>DATFJM010000030.1:0-4059 GCA_035269225.1 Candidatus Nanoarchaeia archaeon | reverse complement strand
AAATCAGTAGAAGAAGAAAAAGGATTATACAAAGCAACTCTTTCTTACCAAGGACAAGAGATTCCTATGTATGTTACTAAAGATGGAAAAAATATGGTTCAAGGAGTCCAAAAACTTGAACAATCTGATTCTCAAAACAATCAACAAAATAATCAAAACACTCAAAACCAACAAGATATCTCTAAATCAGATAAACCAGAAGTAGAATTATTTATAATGAGTTTCTGTCCTTATGGAACACAAGCACAAAAAGGAATTCTTCCTGCTTTTGAAGCATTAGGAGATAAAATAGACTCTGAAATCAGATTTGTAAATTATTTAATGCATGGTGAAAAAGAAGCACATGAAAACACAAGACAGTATTGTATTCAAAAAGAACAAGAGGACAAACTTAATGATTATCTAACTTGTTTCCTTGATTCACAAAATAGTGAAAAGTGTTTAGATGAAGCAAAGGTAGATAAGGATAAACTTCAAACATGTGTTGAAAATACAAATGAAGAATATAATGTGACTGAGTTACTTGAAGATAAATCTTCTTATAGAGGTGGACGATATCCTCAATATAATATTCATAAAGATTTAAATGAAAAATATGGTGTTGGAGGAAGTCCAACTTTAATTATAAATGGTAAACAAGTTTCAAGTTCAAGAAGTCCTGCAGCATATTTAAACACAATCTGTTCAGCTTTCACTGAAGATTCAAAACCAGATGTTTGTGAGAATAATAACTTATCAACAGAGGCTTATTCACCTGGATTTGGGTATGATGTTTCAACTTCGGGAAACACAAATGCTCAGTGTTAATTCTTTTTTTATTGAATAGATTTAAATATATTTCATAATCATCCTAATTATGAAGGATTGTGTTTTTTGCAAAATTGTAAATAATAAAATAGACAATTTTTGTATTCATGAAGATGATGTTATAAAAGTCTTTTTAGTCATAAACCCTATAAGCAAAGGACATCTATTGGTTATTCCAAAAAAACATTTTGAAGATATTTTTGAAGCACCTGAAGAAGTATTAAACAAGATTATGCAAATTTGTAAGGAAATGAGTTCCCTATGCAAGAAAAAACTTGGAGCTACAGGAGTAAATATTCTTAATGCATCAGGAAAAGATGCTCAGCAAAGTATTTTCCATTTACATTTTCATGTTGTTCCTAGATATAAAAATGATAGCTTGGATTTATGGTTCCATGGAAAACCAAAAGAAAATAAAAAAGATATCAATGAAATGTATAAAAAACTAATTTCTTAGAACTGCCTAATAATTATTGAACATCCACAAAACTCTTAATATATTCCTTTTCTTCGTCTGTAAGTTTTAATTCCTCTGCTATTTTTGGGTTAGAAACAACTACTTGTTTTATAACTGGAAATTCATTTAAGGCTCTCTTTCTTCCAATATGACAGTATTTAGCATATTTGTCAGCAATTGACTTCTTTTTAATTGTTCTCTGGTTATTCATCCATATTTTTAAAATTCTTGAAGGTTTTTTATACGGTGTAAAACCATACCTATTTTTTGAAGAACTTTTTGAAGCAGAAATACCATAGGTGAGTAAAGCATTTTCATATACAAGAAATCTCCAGTATTGTTGTTTATAAATTCTTCCCTTAAATAAATCAACCTTACTTAAAACATCATAAGCTCTTTCTAAATCCTTACCAGAATATTCTTTTGGGATGTTTTTTTCAACCCAAAGTATTATTTCATCTATAGGCATGTTAACAGAGTCAAAAACCCCTAAAATCTCTTTTTTTGGGGGCATTTTAAAGACTTTTTTCAAGGCATTAAAAATATCTGTTTCTTTATTTCTCTCATTAAAATCAGCAGCAGATGGTTCCTTCATACTAGCAGCAGTTTGCAAATCATTAATAGCTGCTCTCAAATCCCCTCTTGCTTTTACTGCTATTTGTGTTAAAATTTGGTTATCAATAAATTTATTCTCTTTTTTTAGTATATCAATTAATAATCCCTTAATAGTCTTATAGTCAATTTCTTTTAATTCAACTCTTTCTGTTTTTTTTCTTAATGGAGCCATTTTTTTACTCCAATAATCATTAGCAGTTACAATTACAGGGCAGGGAGCATTATCTATTAAACGAATTAGTTCTTTCATTCCCCCTCTATCTGTTCCTGTTATACCATCTGCTTCATCAACAAGAATTATTTTTCCCTTTTTAGTAAGCGATTGTTGTTTAATTGCTGGTCTCAATACTTCTTGCAATCTTTTTTTATTTCTTAAATCAGAGGCATTTAACTCAAATAATTCAGAATTTGTTTCATTAGCTATTACATAAGCAAGAGTAGTTTTTCCTGTTCCTGGGGGACCATATAAAACAAGAGCATCTTTTCTATTTGGCCGATCATCAATCTGACTGGACTGAACAAATGCTTTTACTTTTTCAGCTGCTTGTTTTTGTCCTATTATTCCTTGTATTCTCTTTGGCCTATATTTTTCTATCCATTGCATTTTATTTTTTTGGTTTTTGCACTGTATCTTTTTTGAAAAGATGCTTTTTCTGTCTATTTTGATTTTCTTCTTCCGCTTTTCAGAAAAGCGAAATAGCTAAAGATTTTAATCTTTTGTCCATTGCATTTATTTATTATTTTTTATTTAACATATCAATATAAGAATCAAAAATTAAATCTTTTTCTCTTATTTCTAACAAATCTTTATAATGTTCAACTTGTTTTCTTTGGGAATCTAAATCAAAATTCTCTTGTTTTTTTATTGATTCTATTGAAATATAATTACCAGGCAAATCTTTTACTTTGTCTATATTTATTTTTATATTATTTATTAAATAGGTATGTCTTGTTTTTTCGGTCTCTCCTAAAATATCATGTGTTTTTCTTGCTATTTTTTCGAGTTGTCCTGGAGGATCTTTTCTTAATTCAATGATGTGTGCATCTTTTTCTAATAAATCACTATTTTCTCTTTTTTTATAACCAATAAAACTATTTTCAAAATTCCCTTTTTTTATTTTTCTTATATCATCATTTTCATTTTTTGTATCAAAATAAATATCTTTTTGTATATCAAAATAATTATTCTTTGATTTGCTCTGATCTAAAAATTTAAGAATTTCTTCTGGGTTTTTACACCTTGCTTTTATTCCAATGTTTTTGTATATCATTTTATGTCCTGTCTTTATTATTAGAAATTTTCAGTTATTCTTTCCCCAGGCCAGCTGCTACAAATGATGCTAATAATGATTCTAATTGTATAAAAGGATCAGAACCTTCTATGATTCTAAATTCTATTTCTCCTGTTTTTTCTATTAATTTAACTTTTATTGGAGGTTCTATTGACAAGTTCCATATCTCTCTTTGTATGGCTTTTATTATATCCTGTCCTGAAACAGATTGCTTTAGCATAACATCCAAAAGCTTCTCTCTTGACTTTTCAAAATCCCCTGAAAGAGCATAATCAAGAACAACCTTGATATCTTTTGGTTTAGTTGTTGAAATTATTGTTGAAATCAAATCAGTAGTTATATCTGGTGAAATTGATGCAGCTGATTGTAATATATTTGTTGCTCTCCTACAATCCCCTTCGCTTCCTTCATAAATAGATTCTACTGCTTCTGGTTTTATTGTTAAATTTTCTTTTTCTGCAATAATTGAAAGATATTTTTCAATATCTTTTTTTTCCAAAAGTTTGAATCTGAAAATTGCACATCTTGACTGTATTGGATCGATTATTTTAGAAGAATAATTACAAGATAGAATAAATCTACATGTAGAAGTGTAGTTTTCCATTGTCCTTCTTAAAGCCTGTTGAGCTTCTGGAGTTAAAGCGTCAGCTTCATCTAAAAATATTACCTTAAAAGGTACTTTCCCAAGGGATTTAGTTCTTGCAAAACCTTTAACTTTTTCTCTTATAACATTTATACCTCTTTCATCTGAGGCATTTAATTCAAGATAATTATCTCTCCAGGATTCTCCAAATAATTGCTTTACAATAATCAATGCAAGTGTTGATTTTCCTGTTCCTGCAGGTCCTGCAAAAAGTAAATGAGGTATATTTAAAGAGTTAGTTAGTG
>DATFJM010000029.1:0-2784 GCA_035269225.1 Candidatus Nanoarchaeia archaeon | reverse complement strand
ATATAGAAGTTTTCTTGTTTTTCATTTTCTAAGTCATCTTTAAAATAATTATAAACATCCTCTGCTTTGGTTATTTTTGTTATTGGATTTTTAGATTTAGAATATCTTTTTCCGAGTTCAGATATAGCTAAAATCTGCATTGCTTTACTTTGTCCTATTCCTTTAATCTTTTGTAATTCTTCTAAAGAACAATCAAACAAACTATCCAAACCATATTCCTTGATTAGCCTATTAGACATGTCTATTGCATTTTCTCCAGGAATAATGTTCCCTTTTTCGTCTTTTTTACCTTTAGTTCCAATTCTAAGAATTATTGCCATTAACTCTGCATCACTTAGAGCTTCTTTTCCTTTTTCAATAAATCTTTCTCTTGGTCTTGAAGAGTCTGGAAGATCTTTTATTTTCATTTGAATTAATTATTATACAATAAAGAAATCAGGATTATTAAAGATTATTAGTTTATGGTTTAATGTTGATTTTTAATTTCAAATAATTCTATAAACTCTTTTTACAATTCATTGTTATGGAAGAAAAGAAGTGGTTTGTTTATCTTCTTGAATGTTTAGATGGTTCATTTTATACTGGTGTAACTAATGATATTGATAAGAGGATGAAAGCACATTCTGAAGGAAAAGGAAGTAAGTATGTTTGCAGAAAAGGTTTTTTAAGATTGTTGCGGGCAATTCCGTGTAAAAGCAAATCGATTGCATGCAAATATGAATATGAAATTAAACAGCTTCCTAAAAAAGAGAAGTTAGTTTGGTTTGATGAGAGATGAAGATTATTAAAATATATTTATTATAAGAGGTTTAAGAAGATATTAATCATTAGGTAATCCATTAGCATCTCTGATTATGTGGTCTAAAGAAATGTTTTTACATGTTCCATGATGATACATATCATATTTGTCTTGTGCTAGTTTTCTATGAAACTCTTTTTGATCATTTGGAACTTTAGCAGGAATATCACTAGGTTTTATTTTGTTATCTTTTTTATTTTTATTAATATATCTTGCATAAGGATTGTATTTTCCTTCATCAAAATTGTTTATTGTCATAGTCTATTGAAATTAAAGAAGTTTAAAAATATTGTCGGATTAATTCTTTCATTCAATTCAGGGAAATCTTTTTATAAGATAATTCCAATTAAGGATTATGGAAAAATCAAGTGTTGATGAAAAAATAAAAATTGTTAAAGAAGTTAGTGAAGAAATAATTAATGAAGAAGAACTAAGAAATCTTTTTGAAACAAAAAACCCTGTTGCGTATGATGGGTTTGAACCTTCTGGAAAAATACATATTGCTCAGGGACTTTTAAGAGCTATTACTGTTAATAAATTAGTTTCTACTGGAATAAGGTTTAAATTTTGGGTAGCTGATTGGTTTGCTATGTTGAATAATAAAATGGGTGGAGATTTAGAAAAAATTAGAGATGTTGGTAAATATTTTATTGAAGTATGGAAAGCATGTGGAATGGATTTAGAAAATGTTGAATTTATATGGGCAAGTGATTTTATAAAAGAAAACCCTGAATATTGGGAAACTGTTATGAAATTAAGCAGAAATACAACTGTCCAAAGAGTTCTTAGATGCGGACAAATAATGGGAAGAGGAGATTCAATTTCTAATCCAGCTTCTCAAATAATGTATCCCCTAATGCAGGCTGCAGATATTCATCATTTAGGGGCAGATATTGCTCAATTAGGAACAGATCAAAGAAAAGTGAATATGTTAGCAAGAGATATATTTCCAAAACTAGATCTTACACCTCCTGTTGTTGTAAGTCATCATATGTTAATGGGTCTAAAAGAAACAAAAACAGAGAAAACTGGTATTGAAGGAGCTATTGATAAAAAAATGAGTAAATCAGATCCAAATTCTGCTATTTTTATGACGGACACAAAAGAAGAAGTAGAAAAAAAATTCAAAAAAGCATATTGTCCAGAAGCACAAGCAGAAAACAATCCTGTATTAGAATATTTCAAATATATTGTTTTTGAAAAATTTGACAATATAACAATTGATAGACCTGAAAAATATGGGGGAAATCTAGACTTTAGTTCTTATGAGGATTTGGAAAAAAGTTTTATTGAAAAGAAAGTTCATCCTAAAGATCTTAAAGATGCTTGTGCTAAATATATTAATAAATCCCTGGAATCAGTAAGAGAACATTTTAGAAAAAATGAGGATGCAAAAGAATTATTAGAAAAGATTAACACTAAAAAGTAAAAGTAAAATTCTTTATTCCAGATAAATAGCAGGTTTTCCTGGTTTAGCTTTTTTTGCTTTTCCTTCTGGGTCTGTTTTTTCTGGATTAGATTTTATAGCTTCGTCATTTATTGCATATACTTCAACTTCTTCTAAATGTGTTTTCTTTTTTATTTTTTCAATTGAAGAAGAATAATTTTCTTTTTCAGGAGGTATTGTATAAATTATTGCTTTAGAAGGTTTTTCTTTTTCTGGTTGTTTCTCTTGTATTAGTTTTACTATATTATTTATGTCGTCTGTTATTTTTTCTATTGCTTGTTCTTTTTTCTCAAGTCTTTCATCTATCTTAGTTTCATCAGCTTCTGGCCATTCTTCTTTTGAAATAAAGTTTTTCTTATTTTTGTTATTTCCTATTTTTTCCCATAATTCTTCTGAAATATGAGGTGCAAAAGGAGCCAACATCTTAAGGAACTTTTCAAGGTCTTCTTTTGAAATATCTTTTTCTTCTTGGGAAAATGATTCATATAATTTTCTTAATTTAATAATTGCTAAATTATAATCAAAATTTTCCAAATCC
>DATFJM010000028.1:0-2313 GCA_035269225.1 Candidatus Nanoarchaeia archaeon | reverse complement strand
AAGGAATATTAAAAATACAAAATGTTCCTAAAAGATTTGCAAAGTTTTATGGAAAAGAAGAACCTTATTATTTTTATTTTAATGAATCAGAAGATGTTTCTAATGGGGAGTATGTAACAAAAGGAAGCTATATCTTAAGTTGCATAAATAAATTTCTTGAAAACAAAGGAGAAACTACTTTGTTAAGAATAAAGTTTGAAGAAAAACCAAAAAACCTTATTCAAGAAAGATTTCCCTTAAGAAATTGTAAAATTTCAGAAGTCTCTTCAAGAAATGAATACGAATATATTGAAAGATTTACTTTTTTAACAACATTCCAATATCTAAATAAAAAAGATGAAGAAGTAACAAAGCTTTTTGTAAAATCAAATAATGGGGAGATAGTTGATTTTGATATTTCAAAATATGAAACAGAAGAGGGTAAAAAAAGAGACCTGAAATCACTTGATTTTAGTAAGGATTATGAAAATGCAAAATTAAAACTAAAAGAAAAAATACAGGAAAAAACTAATTCCTTAAAACAAAAATTAAGTGAAAATCTTGAAAAAGAAAAACAAAGGATAGAAAGCCATTATTTTGAACAGCTAAAAGATGATCAAAGAAACCTTGAGAAACTAAAAAAGCAATTAGATGATCTTGAACCAGGAGAAAAAAACAGTAAAAAAATAATAAGAATAAGGGAACAAATAGAAGAATTAGGTTCAGATGAAAGAAAAAAAGAACTTGAAAAAGATAAAAATTCATCTATAAAGCAAGAGGTACAAAAACATTCACTTAATATAAAAAACAAACTAATAAACACAACAATAATCTGTTCTCCAATTATACAATATAGGGTTTTTTTAAAAACCCCTGAAAAAGCAAAAAGATTAGTTAATATGCAATACAGTGTATTGGATGATGCAATTTCAGGTGTTGAATGTGATGTGTGTAAAAAAGAACTAAATGAAATAATCCTGTGTTCTTCAGGACATTTAATTTGTAGGGAGTGTGGTTTTAGATGTGATGGATGTGGTGAAATACTTTGTAAAAAATGTTCTAAATTTAAATGTGAAGATTGTGAAAGAACTGTTTGTAAAAATTGCATCAAAAGATGCCCTGTGTGTGGAAAAAGAAAATGTTCTAATCATTTTATGAAAGAATCCTTTCATGGACAAGAGATATGCAAAAAATGTGCAGAGATGTGTTCAGATTGTGGTGAATTTTTTAGTCCTGAAAACATAAGAAAAACAAAATCAGGAAAAAATCTATGTGAAAAATGTTATCATAAAAATATAAAAAATAATGTTTTGGATAGCTTAAGATAAATTTATAATATAAAAAAATTTCAGTTTATTATGGAATATTTATATTTCCTCACAATCATAGGATTTACAATCATTTTAGTTATTAGCATAATACTTATTAAAAAAAGAAGAAAAATTGTTGGTTTTATGCTCCCTATTTTTTATTTAGTAAGTCAGTTAATTGTATTTTTAGTAGGGTATAAACCCAACAGATTAGCAAATAGTGTATTAGATGTTTCAAAATCAGTAAAAAATAATTTTATTTTGGGAGTAATCTTGTTTATAATTATACTTCTCACTCTAATTATTATCAATCATAGAGAAATGAAAAAAGAAGATAATAATTAATTTTAATTAAAATTTCTTAAATTAGATAAAAATTAGAAAATTACTCAGTTTTTTCTTCTAAACTTTCTTCAGAACCTTGTTTATTGTCTTCAGAACTACTTTCTTCTGTAGATTCTTGCTCTTTATTCTCAGATTCTTCAGAAGTTTCATTTTCTTTTTTCTCTTCAGATTTCTCTCCAGCTCCTTTTTCAATTCCAGAAATTTTTACACTAAAATTAAGTGTTTTTCCTGCTAAAGGATGGTTTAAATCTAGAGTAATATTATTTTCATCAAAAGAATCTATTTTAACTGGAAATCTTTTTCCATCAGGAGTCTTAACTTCTAACATCATACCTTCTTCAGGTTCTTTTTCTAAAGGAACTTGGCTTCTTGGTAATTGTTTTTTCATTTCTGATTGGTATTCTCCATAAGCATCTTCAGGTTTAACTGTGAATGATTTCTCTTCTCCCTCTTTCATACCAATTACAGCATTTTCAAAAGCAGGAATAATCTGTCCTCCTCCAATTACAAATTCTAGAGGATGTGAATGATCTCCGTGTTTAGTAGAATCGAAAATTTCTCCACTATCTAACTTACCTTCATAGTCTACTTTTACTTTGTCGCCTTTTTCGATTTGTTCACTTGTCATGAATAAATCCAACAACTGCCCTTTTTTAAATCTTTGCATAGTTTAGAATAA
>DATFJM010000027.1:0-10820 GCA_035269225.1 Candidatus Nanoarchaeia archaeon | reverse complement strand
AAACAGATGAGGTTAAGATAGGTGAAGGAGAAATTTTAATGATTTCAATGGTTTGTGGAGATTTCAAGAAAATAATCACATGGGATAAAAACAATGAAAAAGAGATAAAACTTTCTAAGGATATTAATGATTATGTTGAATATGTTGAGGATGAGGCGGAGTTAATAGAAAAATTTGTAGAATATGTAAAAGATATTTCCCCTGATTTTCTTACAGGATATTTTTCAGATGGCTTTGATCTCCCTTATATTAAAGCAAGAGCAGAAAAATTCAATATGAAATTACCTTTATCTTTAGATGGAACACAACCAAGATTTTCCAGGGGCGGCGGCATATTAACAGGTAAAATAAAAGGCCTACCACATATAGATTTATGGAAATTTATAAAAACCACTTATTCACAATACCTTAATTCAGAAACACTTTCTTTAGATGAAGTTTCTAAAGAATTATTGGGAGATAGAAAAGAAGAATTTAAAATAAAACATTCCTCTACATTAGATAATTCTGACTGGGAAAACTATTATAGATATAATTTACAAGATTCTGTTTTAACTTATGATTTATTCATGAAAGTATGGAAGGATTTAGCAGAGTTTACAAGGATTATTAAAGCTCCTGTTGTAGAAGTTTCAAAAAATGGAATGTCTACAAATGTGGAAACCTATATTCTTAATAACCTTGAAGAATTTAATGAGATTCCCGAAAAAAGGCCTGTTCGTCATGAAATTTTAGAAAGGAGAAAAAAAGGAAAATATGAAGGGGCTTTTGTTTATGAACCTACGCCAGGAATGTATGAAAATATTGTCATGTTTGATTTTACCTCAAGTTATGCAAGTGTTATAGTTTCATATAATTTATCTAAATCAACTTTTGTTCCTGAACCTTCTCAGCGTAAAGATGAAGAATATTTTGAAATTAATACTGAAAATGAAACAATGCATTTTGAAAAACAAGAAGGGTTTATACCTCAGCTTTTAAAAGATATAATACAAAAAAGAAAACAATATAAAAAAGAGTTAAAGAAAAATCCTGATAATTCTGTTAAAAGAGCAAGAAGTAACGCATTTAAATTATTAGCTAACTCTTATTATGGATATCAGGGATTTTTTGGAGCAAGGTATTATTGCAGAGAGGCTGCTGCTGCAACTGCTGCTTTTGCAAAAAAATCAATAAAAGATGTAATGGAAAAAATCCGTGAAAAGGGATATGAAACAGTTTACGGAGATACTGATTCAATTGCTCTACTCCAGGGGAAAAGTTCTAAGAAAGAAATAATGGAATTGTTAAAAGAACTAAATTCAGAGTTACCAGGAATAATGGAATTAGAATCAGAAGGATTTTTTAAAAGAGGGATATGGGTTACAAAAAGAACAGGAAAAACAGGTGCAAAAAAGAAATATGCTTTAATAGATCAGGGGGGGCGGATAAAAATTAGGGGCTTTGAAACAGTAAGAAGAGATTGGTGTTCTCTTGCAAGACATGTCCAGAATAAAGTTATAGAATTAGTTCTTGAATATGGAGACGAAAAAAAGGCATTAGATTTTTTGAAAAAAGTAGTTAAAAATATTAAAAATAGAGAGGTAAAAAAAGAGGAATTAGTAATAAAAACACAACTGAAAAAACCTCTTTCAGAATATAAAGCAGTTTCTCCTCATGTAATTGCAGCAAGAAAAATGAAAGAAAAGGAGATTCCTATTAAACAGGGAGGGTTGGTTGAATATTATGTTGCAGAATCAAATGAAAATAAAAAACTAGTTAGAGAAAGAGTAAAATTGCCTTTTGAAGAAGGAAATTATGATATTGAATACTATCTAAATCATCAAATACTTCCTGCAGTAGAGAATATTCTTAAGGTATTTGACATTAATATAAAAGAAATAATAGAAGGAAAAAAACAAACCACTTTAGGTGATTTTTAAAATATATTTAATTTTTATAATGTTCTCTAAATAATTCATCATGTTTTTTTTGATTAATTCCAGATCTTTCATTAAACCTATAATAAATATGGGGAAAATAATTTTCTTTCATTAGTTTAATAAAATTTTTTCTTTTTCCTACTATTACTTTTGGAACCTTTTTCCATATTATAAACCCTTCACACATTGGACATGGTTCATAGGTAGTATAAAGAGTTATCTTTCCACTTACATAACCGAAATTACCCTTATCTAATTTGTTAAGAGCTTTTTTTATTGCTAGGATTTCTGCATGCCCTCCTGAATTATTGTGGGGGTGATATTGATTATGGGCTTTAGAAATAATCGTGTCATTAATGACTAAAACAGCTCCAACTGGAACATTTCCAGATTCTATAGCTGATTCTGCTTCATTATATGCAATTTCCATGAAATAATTGTCTTTTTCATCTATTCCTAATTTTGAATGACTTACTAAAAACAAAGTTATAAAAAAAAGAATAAGAATAACCAGTATAATAAAGGAAACAATCCCAGTAATTTTGACAATCTCTTTCTTTTTTGTTTTATTCATATCACTAAAAAGAATAAAATGAATTATATAAACATTTTTCTAAAAATTTAAAACTTTATAAAAACCATTCACTTTTGTTTTTTATGACAAAATTCAAACCTCCAGAACCAAAAACTGAATTTTTAGAAAGAATGGAATTGCTATTACCTGAAAAAGAAGACTATAAAAAATATTTAGAGACCATTAAATCTCCTGCCCCAAAATCAATAAGAGTTAATAAAATAAAAATTTCCTCTGAAAATTTATTTAATAAACTAGTAGATAAAGGATGGAAAGTTAGACAGCCATGGAAAGATTACCCTGAAATAATAATTGTTGATGGAGATAAAGAAAATCCTCAATCAGGATTAGAACCAGGTGTATTAGGAAGAACTTTTGAACATCTTTTAGGTTATTATTATGTTCAGGAATTATCAAGTTGTTTGCCAATAATAGCTCTAAAACCATTTTCTAATAAAAAAGATTCAAAAGAAAAATTTCTTGATTTATGTGCTGCTCCTGGTTCTAAAACAACACAAGCAGCCTCTGAAATGGAAAATCAAGGAGTAGTGATAGCAAATGATTTAAGTATAGGAAGAATAAAGGTGCTTGCTTCAAATTTGGAAAGATGTGGTGCAACAAATACAATAATAACAAAAAAAGATGGGATTGTTCTTGCAAGAGAACTAAAAAATAAAGGATATGAATTTGATAAGATTTTAGTTGATGCTCCTTGTTCAGGAGAAGGAACACTTCGTTCAAGTCCAAAAACCGCTTTAATGTGGAATATAAAAACAGTTAAAGGAATAAGGGGAATACAAAAAAAATTAGCAGAAAGTGCATTTGAATTGCTTAAACCTAGTGGAGAGATGATATATTCAACATGCACTCATGCACCTGAAGAAAATGAAGAAATTGTTGATCACTTACTCAAAAAATATGGAGAAAAGATTGGAATTGAAAAAATAGAATTACCCTTAAAAACTCGAAAAGGGATTATTTCATGGCAGGAGGAGGAATATGATGAAAGAGTTAAATATGCCCATAGAATTTATCCACAAGACAATAATACAGATGGGTTCTTTTTAGCTAAATTAAAGAAAATAAAATAAAAAACCTGAGTAAAAATTAAAGAAAATGACAAAAACAAAAGTTCTTTCTATATGTGCAATGGGAGCAAATAGAAGTAAGTATATTGCTAAGTATTTAAGAAGAAAAGGTTATTCTACTCGTTATGGAGGTGTTAAAGAGGATGCTATAAAACCCTTTTATTTTAAACATGTTGAATGGGCAGAAATTATTATTTTTGCAAGAAAAAAACACAAAGAATATTTTGAAAATAAATATGGAAAAAATTATTATTTAGGAAAGAAAATTTTTGTTTTAGAAGTAAGAGATTCAGGAAAAGATGTTCCAAAAGAGTTAAACTATCTTCATAATCTCCCAAGAGAAGAATTCAATAAAAAATGGACACATCCTAATTTAAGACAAAAATTAAGAGAACAAAAATTTGTTAGTTAATAATCTAATTTTATAACTGAGAAATAAATAATAATCAGCATTACTAAAATACCTAAAACAACAAAAACAGGGTGTTCTATTCTTTCAACAAAAGAATAAAAAAGTTTTCCTGGAATCTTTTTGTCTGGATTTATAGAATTTTTTTTAGTTGTTTGTTCTTTATTAAGAGAGATAGCCTTATTTGTATTGTTTTCTTCATCAGAAACATTGCTTTTTCTATTATCTATTGAATGTAAACTTGTTGTTCCCGAACTACCACTATTACCATCATCATCTTCTCCACCCTCGCTATTATCCTCTTCTCCAAAAATACCATAAAAACTAAAATGATCTAACTGAATGATTATTTCATTATCATTAGTATCTAATTCACTATCTATTTCCTCCCATTCTTCTGATTCTTCATTATAATAATAAGCTTCTAAACTGTTTTCTTTTATATCTTCAATATCATCATTATCATATCTTATTTCTATGAAAGAGCTTTGCATTTTTTCTTTTATATTTTTTGACTCTGAAATCTCAAATATTTTTCCAATATTTTCTTTATTGTTAACATCCTTATTAAAAGGATTGTCATTATATTTAGTTATATTTAGATATCCTTTATCTATTACTCTGTTAAATAGTATCTCTAATCCAAAATTAAGTGAACCATCATCAAAACTAAACAAACTATCAACAATATCTAATTCTCTTTCAGTATCTTCAGTATCCATCCCATATAGACCGACAAAAATTTTATTTTGAGGGTTTTTAATTATCTGAATTGTTTTTTGTTTTTCATTTCCGAGATTATCATAAGAACTTATTGTTAAATTATATTTACCGTCACCTACTTTTTTAATAATTGTTTTATTATTTATAATTTCAGGTTTTAATGTTTTATTTTCTTCTGAATTATTATTTTCATAATCACAAATTTTTATATTTTCATAACCAACAGAATTAGATTTATTTAATAATTCTTTTTTAGTTATATTGTAAACATCTCCCATACTTATTATGTCATGGCCTGTTTCATTGATTTTCCATTCTAAATTAACAAAACTTTTGTTACTTATATTATTGAATATTTCCCAAAAATAAGTATCATCAGAAAAAGAAATATTTAATTTTAAATCACTATTATTTGTTACATATAACGAATTGTAATCCATATTGATTTCAGGAGGAGTATTATCTATTTCAACATTTCCAAGTGTTATGTTTTCTTCTTTACCTGTATTTTCCCTTAAATCTAAGATTAAGTCATATTTTCCATCTTTAATATATGAATTCTCTATTTTGCCATTCCAGGAAAAATTAATCCCCTTTTTGTTTTCAAGATTGTGTAGTGAATTATTTTGATTTTTCAGTGTGGTTATTTTATTTGAATTATTATAAACCGAAACATTGTAATCAATATTTTTCAGAAATTCTCCTATTTTAATATGAAAATAATCTAATATATTATCCTTATTTTTTGGAGATATTTTATAAGAATAATTTGAGTTTTCAATCTTTTTATAATCTTCCTTACACCCTATAAAGAAACCAGGATCATATTCTTCATTAATTGAAAAATTATCAAATCCATGCCAGGAACCTTTTTCTTGTATTGTTAATATATTAGAATCCCCATAACCAGAAGAAGTTCCAATATTTTTTGAATTCCACACTCTTGTAAAAATCTTTTCTCCTATAGATAAATGAATGAATTTTACAAACCCAAAATCATCAACATAAGTAGTCCCTACAAAAATATCGTCTCCTGAAACCCCTCCCATTTCATTAGGAGGATTTATTTCACCGTCATCCCCTGGTTTTATATACTGAACATAACACCCACAACATTCACTTTCATTTTTATTATAAATGTGGCAATTATAATTAGAATCATTAAGGCAATGAACAGGGGTTGTAGGAAAAGGAGGATTTGATAATACAAAACCCATCAATATAATTAAAAAAAGAATTCCATAGATTGACTTTATTTTTCCTGTATTCATTTTATAGTTAATAATAAAAAATAGTACTTAAATATTTTTCGAAACTATTTAGAAACTATTTCAGCTTTTCCTCCTTCAAGTAATATTTTTGCTACCTCTTTTGGAATATTTGCTAATTGGCCTTTTTTATAAGGACCCATCTTTTCACCTTCAGGACTCATAAACTCATTTATATCTTCATTAAAAACAATCATCTCATTATTTTCTGTTTCATGATTCTTGCCATGTAATTGTTCTTTTAATTTTTTGTCTCCTTCATCCATCGCTTTCATAAGATTTTCAAATAATTCCTTTTCAACTAAAAGCATATTCCCAAAATCATGTTTAGAAATTCCTGTTTCAGAAGCAACTAATACTAAATGTAGTATCTTTTTTCTTCTTCTAACCATTAATTCATTAAAAAGAGTATTTGCATTTTCTACTTGTTTTTTAGCTTTGATTTCTTCACTTGGAGAATAATCTCCAGAATCATTTTCAAGAGTTTGTTTTTTATCTCTTAAATAATCAGAATACTCCTTAATAAAATTTTTAGCTAAGGGTTGTAATTGTTCAGTATATCTTTCTTTTCTTGCTGCTTCATAAATATCATTATAGGTTATCATATATTTAACAATAATCTGGTATTTTTAACAATTGCTGTTCCAGAAAACAAATAGTATTTATTTGAAAATATTATTTTTAATCATTTCTTGAATTTGACTTTTTTAAATAGTTCTCCATCAACAAGTCTTCCAAGAGTCCCTTTTCTTGCTTCTTTTTCATTAAATTTTTTTTCTTTTGGAATAGCACCATTATAAAACAAGACAGGAACAGGGTCTGCTGAATGATTTTTATTTTTGCATGGTGTTGAGTGATCTGCTGAAATTACTACCTTTATTCCTTTTGGAGGAGCTATTTTTTTAATATATTTTATAAGGGTTTTATCTATGTATTCGAGCATATTTTTCTTTTCAAAGGGTTTATTATCATGTCCTGGAAGGTCTGTTTCTTTTATATGAATATATACATAAGACGCATCTTTTTGATGTTTTCTTAATGTTTTTGTTGAATATTTACAAGCCTTTCTTAGCCCTCTCCAAAGATTTTCATAAGCATTAATTCCTTTTAATTTAGGATAATTAAAACCATAATTTTTTATTCCACTAACTTCTGAGAAGCCTTTTTCCAAAGGCATATAATTAACTGAAATCCAATTTTTGTATTTTTTTAGTTTGGGAGTTTCTATTCCAGGACCTCTTATTAAAAGGTAATTAGCAGGCATTAAGCCTCTTTCTTTTCTTTTTTTATTTACAGGATGATTATTCAAAATTTTAAAGGATTTTTCAATAAACTCATTAACAACGTTCACTGTATATTGTGTGTTCTCATCTTTATCCAATCCCTTGCACCATGCTATTTTATCAATTTCTCTTGATTTTCCTTGGTTATATGTTGCATCATTCCCCTGAAAATTATCTGAATAACCCCCCTTAAAAACTAAAGCAGCTCTATGCTGTATAGTAGGTTGAAATACAAATTTTGCTTTAATATCCATCTGTTCAATAAGTGCATTAGAAAGTTCTTGTGCTTCTTGATTTGAAAGTGTTCTTCCAGCCCTTCTGTCTTTTATATTCCCTTCTTTAAGATTATCTATTGTTGCAAAATTAACTCTTAGTGCTAAATCTCCTCTTTTTAGATTAATTCCTGCTCCTCTTGCTTCTAATTGACCTCTTGTACTATCATTTATATTATTGCCAAAAATAGAAACAATTGCTTCATCAGATTCAGGAACAAATCCTGGTTTTACAGGATACATATAGCCCATCTCTCCTCTTGTAGCTAAAAAGTCCATATTTGAGGTATTTGCGGCTTCTAAAGGAGTTTTTCCATTTAAGGATTTATGAGGCAAATCTCCCATACCATCAATTAGTATGAAAATCCCTTTTAATTGAGTCTTATCCATTCCTAACATATTCTTAGATATTTTCCCAGGTTTATAAAAATTTGGTTTATTTAGGATAAAGCTTAAATAAAGAAATTATTTTTGTCTTTCATGGACTTAAAACATTTTACAAATAAAAATATATTAAAATCATTTAGAGGGGTGTTTAATTTACTTGTTATTTTATTAATAATGGGGTTATTATTAATTATTTTAAGGGAACTTTATTCGCTTTTTGAAAACATATTTTCTGCAGAGATTAGTGTGATAATTAATGCAATATTATTTATTTTTATACTAATAGAGTTATTTACCATACTTACTAGCTATTTGAGATTTGGGACTATTAAAGTAGAAAGAGTAGTTGAGGTAGGAATAATTTCAATTGTAAGGGATTCAATATTCCATGTATTTGAATTAGATGCTCCTAAAATGTATGGAATTAGTGCTCTTCTTTTAGTTTTTGGGTTGATATTTTTTGTAGAAAAAAAGTTTTCCAAAAACAGGGAAAACATGCAAAAAGATAATTAATTCTAATGCAAATTATTTTAAATATTGATATTCTTTAAAATTAAATAAATCAAGAAAACCGTAGGTTGTCAATCAGCCCTGAGCAGAAGTTTAAGGGAAAGTTGACTGTTAAGAAAACCGTAGGTTGTCTTACAAATTACAATGTTTAAGAAATTAAGAAATAAAATAAAATCGTGGACTCAAAATCTCTCTAAGGAATCTGAAGAAACTGAAGAAGAAAAATCAGAAGAGTCTAAAGTAGAAGGGTCTGAAGAAGAATCTAAAGAACCTTTAGATAAAATTAAAGAGAAAACAGGAGAAATTGGAAAAAAAGAGAAAAAACAAAAAAAGAAATCTAAAAAAGATTCTAATAAAGAAAAAAAACAAGAGAAAAAGGATAAGAAAAAATCAAAAAAGAAAAAACAAGAAGAAGAGGAAGAATTAGAAAAAGCCCAGAAAAAAATTGAAGATTCTAATAAAGAAAAAAAACAAGATAAAGAATCTAATGAAAAAGAAATCTCTGTCCCTATGAAGTTTGATGCAGGAAAACAAAAATATGAACCAGATTTAGAAAAAATACCAGAAAAAATACAAGAAGCGGAAGAAAAGAAAAAAGAAAAAAAAGAGAACAAAGGATTTTTAGGTCTGAGGGGTAGTAAAGGCAGAAAGATTAAGATAACTGAAAAAATATTTGAAGATTATTCTGAAGATTTAGAAATGATTCTTCTTGAAAATAACGTGGCACTAGAAGTTTCTGAAAAAATAATAGAATCTTTAAAACAAGAATTAATTGGAAAAGAGTTTTCTAAAAAACAAGTTGAAGAAAAAATATATGAAACACTTGAAAAAAGTATCAAGGAGGTATTAGTAGAACCTTTTGATGTTGTTGAAAAGATAAAAAATAAATTTCAGGAGTCTAAAGAAAAAGAACCCTATGTTATTTTATTTTGCGGAGTCAATGGCACAGGTAAAACAACTTCAATAGCAAAAATTTCAAAATTATTAGAAAAAAAAGGTTTAAGTTCAGTTTTAGCTGCAGGAGATACATTCAGGGCAGCTTCAATAGAACAGTTAAAAAAACATGGAGATAATCTCGGAAAAGAAGTAATTGCTGGTTCTTATGGTTCAGACCCTGCCTCTGTTGGTTTTGATGCTATAAAATATGCAGAAAAAAACAATATCAACGCTGTTTTAATTGATACTGCAGGGAGAATGTATACAAATAAAAATCTAATGCAGGAAATTGAAAAAGTGTCAAGAGTTTGTAAACCAGATTTAAAATTATTTGTAGGAGAATCAACAACAGGAAATGATGCTTTAGAACAAGTTAAAGCATTTAATGAATCTATAGGTATAGATGGAATTGTTCTGGCTAAAGCAGATATTGATGAAAAAGGAGGAACTGCCCTAAGTGTTGGTTATGTTACAGGAAAACCTATTTTATATTTAGGAACAGGACAAAATTATGAAGATATTGAACCTTTTGACAAAGAGAAATTTGTTGAGAAGTTGTTTTCTGAGTAATTACAAAGGTTTATAAATATATTCTCTTAGGTATAAACCCTTAAAATGACTAAACACAAACATAGTTTAGAGAATAAAATAAGTTCTGCGAACAGGACTGTAGAAAAGGTAGAGAAAAATAATTCTCCTATATTAGATCCACGTGATTATGGTTATTACTCAATAAGAAATCCAGGGGCTTTTATTTATAAGAACAGAATAGGTCTCTTACCAACTGTAAGATACACAGAGGAAAATAGTTCTTTATATTTAGCATGGAGTAATAATGGAGAAGATTTTTTTCTTGATAATAAGGCTTTTATAGGGTTGGACAGAGATTCTGCAACTGCAACAGAAGATGCAAGGGTTTCAAAAACAAGAAAAGAATATGTTATAACTTTTACTTCTTTCAAAGGAATTCAGAATAATCGGAATGTTGTAAGAGTAGGGGCTGCTAAAACAAAAGATTTTAAGGGTTATTATGATAGAAGAATTATTCTTGATGAGAAACAAGAAAACAAAAATGCACTTTTATTTAAAAATGATAGATATCACTTTTTGGTTGACAGGCCTTTTGAGGGAATAAAGGGAGAAACTCCTGGAGCACAAATTTCTAAGGTGAAAAATTTAAGGAATTTCAAAGACAAAGATACAAAAGATTTTTTATTGCCAAGAGAAGGTTATTGGGATAATATGCGTGTCGGAGTTAATACTCCTCCAATAAAAATACACCATAAAGATTATGGAAAAAGTTTTTTTATGTTATATCATGGAGCTGAAAAAGGAACAAACACCTATAGAATGGGCTATATAATATCTGATATAAAAAAACCTGAGAAGATACTTGAAAGATCTAAAATGCCATTGGTTGAACCTGAATTTGAATGGGAAAAAGGCTC
>DATFJM010000026.1:0-2189 GCA_035269225.1 Candidatus Nanoarchaeia archaeon | reverse complement strand
AATCTTTTTCTTAGGGACAATATAATTTCTTATATTCCTTATTCTTCCTGGAGCCACTTCACTGAATATTATGCTCCCTTCTCTTGTTTCTCCAGGGTGATGTATTTTTACAAATACAATTGTCCCTACAATTCTGTCAACTGTACATAATACAACGTCTCCTTCTTCTAATTGTTTGTTTTCCATAAAAAAATAAGAGATGTCTTGGTTTTAAATCTTGCGGGTAAGTTTAGATAGTGTTTTTTGGTTATTTTAAGGAACTTTAAGAAATTAAATGTTTTTATTCAGAAGTTTTTTGTTTTTCTTTTGGAGGTATTTCTACTTTTCTTTTAACATTTACAGTTTCTATATCTAATTTTTCTTTTATGTTGTTTATAAATTTCTCTTCATCTTCTCTTTTTATTATTGCTCCTGCTGCATGTTGATGGCCTCCAACTTCTGATTCTTTAAGATTTTCTACTACTTCTCCAAGAGTTTCTCTTAGATTTTTATTTTCTGGTCCATTAGAAAATGATTTTACATTTCTTGCAGATATCTTTGTTTTAGTTTTATCTTGAGTGTCATGAGCCATTGTAATTATTATTGTTCCTTGAGAATAAATTTTAGAATTAGATAATATGCTTGCAATTGTTCCTGCCATTGTATCTTTTATTTTTTCTTGCGCATTTATAATAACATAATTTTTCCCTTGTATCTTGTCTTGTTCTTGTGCTTGTTTTAATCCAGAAACAATTTCTTGTTTGTATTTAGCATGTATTTTTTCTGCTCTTTTTTTTGCCGATGTTACTTCTAGACATAATTGCACTGCTACTTCTGGCTCTCCTGATCTTGAACAGGCATTTATTTTTGCACTCAACTCTCTAGCATCTTCTAATTTATTAAAAAACTTTATTAGGAAGATATCTCCAACAATCTCTTCATTTTTTACACCAGGATTTCTCAGTAATATAGATGTTATTAGGTTTTGCATTTCATTTTCTTTTAATTCTATTAAACTTTTATATTTTCCATTTTCTGGTGTTAACCCTATTTCACGTAACATTTCTAAAACACCTTTAATGTCTCCTGTGACACCAGGAATAAAAAAACTAGAACAATATTCTAATGTTCTATTTAACGGACGGGTAGAAGGATATATTAAGGGGCCTCTTTTTTTCTGTACTTCACTATCTTTAAGTATCTCATTTGCTATTTTGTCCATGTCTTTTTCCATGCTGTCTCCAATCAAGCCCAAGATACCTAGTTTAGCATCTTCTTTATTTCTTTCATCAATTTCTTTAGAAAATAAATATGCAAGACCAGATCCAGAAAGTTTTTCTTTTTTGTGTAGTTGAGGATTAATTATTTCTATGTTATCAGGTATTCTTGTTTCTTCTCCAAGAGGTAATTCATGGTGGTCTATTATATAAGCTTCTTTTATCCCTGAATTTTTAATTGACTCTATGCTCCCTGATGCTAAATCTAGGAATAAAACAGGAGAGTCTTTTTCTAATTTTTGAATGAATTCGCTTGTTAAACTTTTTACTATTTGAAGAGAAAATTTTTTATCTAACTTCTTTAGTGCTTGAACAATTATTGCTGCAGAAGTTATCCCGTCGGTATCAAAGTGGCTTATTATTTGTACTGTTTTGTCTTTTGTGTTTTTAAGAAATCTTTCTTTTACTTTTTTTATTTCTTCTTTAAGTTCACCTCTTGTATCCATTTTATAAAATTTTTTATAAATAATATAATTTCTTTTATTGAATATGTTTTAAAGAGGGTTTAAAAAATAATAATTACTTTTTTTTCTTAATCTCAATTCCAAAATGTTTTTTCAGTTTTCTAAGTTTTGAAAAAATTCTGTCTTTTTCCCTCATTGCTCTTTTGTCTTGCTTATTTTTTGAATAATGTTCTTGTATTCTTTTTAATTTTGCTTCTACATTTTTTATATCAGGGTTTTCATAAATCTCATTTTCTTTTAATATTTTTGATATTTTTTTGTCTTGTTCTTTAGGGTGGTTTCCTTGTTTTTTTAATTCCAGGCCGATTTTTTCAGGGCCATATCCTTTTTTTGCCATTTCAATTACCTTTTTTTCAAAATCTTTTGGATTTTTCTTTGTTTTTTTGGTTTCCTTACTAGAAGATTTTTTCTTTGTTTCTTCTTGCTCATTACTTTCTTTATTTTGTGCCTTTGTTTCTTCTTTTTCTGT
>DATFJM010000025.1:0-3924 GCA_035269225.1 Candidatus Nanoarchaeia archaeon | reverse complement strand
AAAAAAAAAAACATAAAGTAGCTCCTCCTACATTGAATCCTCCTCATAATCATAATACCAATTGTGTGCCACAAAGAGGAATAGTAGAAATAAGGTTAGTAATAACAGTAGCTCCTCAAAATGATATTTGTCCTCAAGGCAGTACATATCCTAAAAAAGCTGTGGCTATAACTAAAAGTAAGATAGAAGTACCCGATAGCCAAGTATTTTCCAAAAAAAATCTTCGAAAAAAAAGTCCACGTCCAACATGTAAAAATATAATAAAGAAAAATAAAGAAGCACCATTCAAATGTAAAATTCGAAAAATAAATCCAAAAAAAACTTCTCGTCCAATATAATCTACTCTGGAAAAAGCTTCGTTGATGGAGGGGACGAAGTAAAATACTAGAAAAAAACCTCTAATAATTTGAGAAACTAATACTATTCCTAAAAATCTACCTATATTTCAAAATAATGATAGAGATCTAGCAGCAGGATATCTAATTACCAATCTATCCATAAATGAAATAATTTTGTGATTTTTAATATAAATTGGAGAAAAAAATCTTTTAGTTGCAAACTAAAAATATTAACTTAATACTAAAACCCCCTTATTAAGAATGGAATTTATCCTCTATTTGACTTCAAATCAAAAATTATTCTTAATTTTAACATCCTCATCAGTAAATAAATCTAAAAAGAAAAATTCATACTACATCTACAAAATGTCAATATCAAATGGCTAATTCATAACCTAGAAAAAAAAAAGAATTGAAAATATTAGATCGAAAAAAAACAATAATTAAGAATACAGTACCTACTAAAACATGGATGCCGTGAAATCCTGTAGCTATGAAAAAAATAGAACCATAAATACTATCTCTGATAGTAAAACCAGCTCTATAATACTCGAAAGATTGAATACAAAGAAAAAAAACGCCCAGAAAAATAGTAGCTAAAAGAGAAGTTTTAAATTCCAAACCTCCTAGAAGATTATGATGAGATCAGGTAACAGTTGCCCCTCTCCCAAGAAGGATAAGAGTATTTAATAAAGGAATATGAAAAGGGTTAAACACTACTAAAGAAAAAGGAGGTCATAAGACACCAATTTCTATATTAGGATTAAGGGATCTATGGAAAAAAGTTCAAAAAAAAGATGCAAAAAAACACACCTCACTAAAAATAAATAATATTATTCTAGACTTTAGTCCATCTTGGACTAAAGGTCTATATTCTCCTCCTTGCCCTTCGTAAGAAACGTCTTTTCATCATAATATAGAAATAAAAGAGATCAATAAGAAAGAAAAAATCATCCTAGAAGAAGAAGATCAGGATGAAAAAAAATTAACAAATTCTGAAAATAAAAGAACAGAAGTAAGAAAACAAAAAAAAGGCCAAGGTGAATTTTTTAATTCGTGTCCTATTCTATAAATTTTTATATAAAAAAAGAGTAAATTTTATTAGAAGAAATAAAAATTAATAAAGAAAAAAAAAAGATAAAAAATGAAAGAAATAATACAAAGTAAAATAAAAATTCAAGCAAAATTTTTCACTAATTCTATTAAAATTCTCAAATAGTTTTTCCCAAAAAAAATTCCAAAAAAAGTGTTACGATAAGAAACAAAATTAAGAAAAAGTAAGAATAATCAAAATACGTTTTAACAATTAGTCTACAAACTAAGATTAATTCTAAATCAAATAGAACAAAAATAATTAAAAATCTAAAAAATTGTAAAGAAAAAACAAAAGAATTTTCAAAAAAAACCCAGAATCCTCTTTCCAGGGGGGAAACCTTTAAAAAATCTCTTTTTCAAGAGGACCTCAAAAAGGAAATTAAAAATAAAACAAAAGAAATAATAAAGGAAATTAATAAAACAAATATAATTCTTTTAATTTTTAAGAAAAAAATCTTCATACATTTCTAACAGGATTTATAATAATATTTGAAACAAAAAATACCAATAAAAAACAAGCGGAAGCTACTGAGAGAGAAAGAGAGAAAAACAAAAATATAGGTTGAACAATAAAAAAAATATTAAAACAAAATGTTAGAACTTCAATAAAAAATAATCATAACAAAACTCTCTTTAAATTTTTAAAAAAAAGTAAGAAACAAAATAATAAATAAAATCTTTGTATATTAAAATATCTTTCCAGATAATTTACTTTGCTACAACTTACACTTATAGTGGTGTTGGATGATTAGTATCTAAATACTTTATTTCATTTTAATTTTAATTACTTTTGAGTACTTCACAATTTATGTAACCCATAAAAGAAAAGAACATAATCCTTATTTTGATTTGTCAAAAAAACTAACTCAATTTTAATAAATTTAATCAAAATTAAACAACAATATAAGAGAAATATTTCTTTTAAAATGTGGATCGTCAGATTAATTTACAGGTTCCCCCAAATATAGTATTTACTCCCTAGTCAATTTAGTAAAAGTCCTAAAGAATTTTTAGAAGGGTATCTAATCCTTGTTTTTAATAAACTTTTTACATTTCACCGAAAAAAGTTAAAACTATAATAAATAGTTATATTTTTAGAAGAAAAGTATAACCGATGACTCTGGCACCTTTTTTTTCCTTCTAAAGCGAATTTGTAATATACTATGTCATGTAATCAGATCAAATCTTTTCTATTTTTCCACAACTAAAAATATCCGGCGTTAATTTAGATGAGATTAAAAGTCTATCTTTATGATCCGGTAACAATATAATAAAACTCATAAAGGAATATAAACTTTCAGTTCTACAGACTGATATTCTTAGAATTTTTTTCCTTAATTTTAAATTAGACAAAAAGACAGGAAACTTGGTTTATTGTATGGTGTTGACTTATTATGGTCTCAGGAGAAACTCTGGAATTTCTCTCACACACAATTCTTCGTTCTCTGTACAATGATTCAAATAAAGCAGATATTATTAAAAATATAGCTCTTAAACTTAGCACTCTCCCTCATCTACTAATAATATTTCAACCTAAAAATATGTCCGGGAAATCACAATATCGTCGAGGTAAGCCAGCAAGACCAGCAAAATGCATAGGAAAGAAAGTTATATTAACTCCAATAAAAAGCAACCAAAATACAGAGCTATTTAAAGTATGACTAAAGTTAACTTGATAAAAAGTTCTCATTCAAAGAGAAAATCCAGTAAAAATACCGAATACAGCACCTAGTCTTAAAACGTAATGAAAGTGAGCAACTACAAAATAAGTATCATGTAACAAAATATCCAGAGTACTATTTCTTAAAATAATTCCAGTTACTCCTCCCACAGTGAAAAGAAAAATAAAACCCAAAACTCATAAGGAGATAGGATGTCAAAATAGAGATGTACCTACTAACCTAGCTAATCATCTAAAAATTTTAATACCAGTTGGTACAGCAATAATTATAGTGGCTCCCGTAAAATAAGCTCGAGTATCTAAATCTATGCCAACTGTAAATATATGATGAGCTCACACCACACACCCTAAAAAACCAATTCCCATAATAGCATATACTATACCTAAAGAACCAAAAACTTCTTTTTTGCCCGTTAAAAAAATAATAGCGTGTCTAATTACTCCAAAAGCTGGTAAAATAAGAGCATAAACTTCTGGATGACCAAAAAATCAGAAAAGATGTTGAAAAAGAACGGGATCTCCCCCTCCTGAGGGATCATAAAAAGAAGTAGAAATATTTCGATCAAACAATAATATAGTAATGCCACCAGCTAACACAGGAAGAGAAGCAATTAAAAGAAAAGCTGTTACCACTACCGTTCATACAAAAAGACCCACCCTAGAAAATCTTTCTCTGATTCTACGAAAATTAAAAAAAGTAATTATAAAATTAAGTCTACTTAAGATAGAACCTAATCCAGCAAGGTGTAATCTAAAAATAGCAAAGTCTACAGAATTACCTCTATGGCCTAAAGCTCTTCTTAAGGGAGG
>DATFJM010000024.1:0-14230 GCA_035269225.1 Candidatus Nanoarchaeia archaeon | reverse complement strand
AACCCAAATAATATTCTTTTTCTTCTCTAGTAGGAGATTCTTCTCTTACTCTTAATTCTGTCATTTCCTGTCTTGTTTCAAAATTTTTTAAAGGAATAATTTCCAAAACTCTTGCAACTAAAGAGACATTGTAATCTTTTTGATTTTTTTTATCTTTTAATTTTTTTAGCATAATCCAAAAAAATTAATAATCTTTAAATTCATTATTATAATAAAATAAATAAATTCTATAACCGAAAACCTTTATAAACCCCCTTTCATTTATAAATGGCAATATGGCTACAAAAAAATCAACTACTAAGAAACCAAAAAAAGAATCATCTTATAAGATTCAAAATATAGTTGCTACTGCTGCTTTAGGAAAACCAGTTCCATTAACAAAATTAGCAAGAACGCAACCAAACACAGAATATAATCCTGAAACTTTTCCTGGACTTGTTTTAAGAATCAAAGAACCAAAATCAGCTGTATTAGTTTTTTCTTCTGGTAATTTAGTATGTACAGGAACTAAATCAACAGTCCAGGTAAGAAAAGTTATAGATGAAGTTATAAAACAATTAAAAAAGATAAATGTACAAATCACAACAAAACCAAAAATAACAGTTCAAAATATTGTAGCTTCAGGAACAATTAATCTTAAACTTAACCTTAACTTCCTTGCATTAGAAATGGAAAACACAGAATATGAACCAGAACAATTCCCAGGACTTGTTTATAAGCTAATAGAGCCAACAGCGACTTTTCTTTTATTTACAAATGGTAAATTAGTTTGTACAGGAACAAAAAACAGATCCCAATTAGAAGACAGTATGAACCAATTATTAAAAAATGTTAAAACTGCTTTAAAAAATTATAAAGAGTAAAACTTAATTATTTTTTGTATAATTTTGAATATTTTTCTCCAACTCTTTAACCATTTCAGGAGCTATTTTCTTTCCCATAGGAATATAAAATTCTTTTGCATTTTTTATTTTTCTTTTTATTGTTTTTTCACTAAGAGTATCTAAATCTATTGTATTATGTATCATATCTGCAATTTTCACTCTTTTTATTTTTCTCCTTGCAAATGCTATCCTCATTTTATACAAATCATCGTCTGAAAAATTACTAATATCCATTATCATAGAACAATCAAGAGATTCTTTTGTATAATTTTTTATAGTGTTTTTAGATAATATATAAACCCCATTAGCAATTTCAAAACCAAAAATCTCATGTATTTCCCTTATTCTTACTTCACAATCCTCAACAACATCATGCAATAAAGCTATGCACTGAGTAATATAATCAGAATATTTGTATTTTTTAAGAATTTCTGCTACTCTGAAAGGATGTCTATAAAAAGGACTTCCATCTCTTTTTCTAGTTTGTCCCTTATGATAATATTTACAATATTTTTTAGCTAATTTTATTAATTTTTCACTTTCCATATCTTACAAAAAGTGACACATTTAAATAATTTTTTATTAAAAAATTTAAAAATTCACCCTTCCAACAGATTTTTAATCTTTCCTAATCAATAAAATACATAATAATATGGAAAAACAAGAAATAAGTAAAAGAATGAAGAAACAAGGGTACAGATTTGTTGGAAATCATTCAGCTGTTCAGATATGTAGATGGACAAAAAAGTCTCTAAGAGATGAAGGAGTTTGTTATAAAGAAAAATTTTATGGAATAAAAAGCCATAGATGTTGTCAGATGACTCCTTGGTTAGCTTGCCAAAATAGATGCATCCATTGTTGGAGAGCTGTTGAATTTGATTTTAACAAACTAATATCCCATAAAAAAGGCATGAATAGTCCTTCAGAAATAATAGATAAATCTATTCAAGCCCAAAGAAAATTACTAGAGGGTTTTAAAATTCTTCCAGAAACAAAAGAAATAACAGTAAGCAAAGCAAATATGAAAAAATATAATGAAGCCCAGGAACCAACACAATTTGCCTTATCTCTTTTAGGAGAGCCAACTTTTTATCCTTTAATAGGAGATTTAATCCAAGAACTTAGAAATCGTAAAAAAACAAGTTTCCTTGTGACTAATGGTCTATTTCCAAAAAAATTAAAAGAACTTTATGAAAAAGAACAACTACCAACTCAATTATATGTTTCTGTAATGGCTGGAAACAGAAAACTATTTGATAAGATAGTTAATAGTGAAGACAAAAAAGCATGGAAAAAGCTAAATCAAACATTGGAATTAATGCCTTCTCTGGGAAAAAATACCAGGACTGTTTTTAGAATGAATCTAATCAAAGAATGGAACATGGAAGACAAACATATAAAAGAATTTTCAGAATTAATAGAAAAATCTCAACCAAGAATAGTTGAAATAAAGGGTTTTATGTCTGTGGGTTTTGCAAGAAACAGGCTAGGATATGAAAAAATGCCAAGAGACAAGGAAATGAAAGAATTTGTTAAAAAATTAGAAAAAGAATTGAAAAATTCGAAAAATCCCGAAACAAAAAAATATAAATTTTTAGATGAACACGAACATTCAAGAGCTTATGTTCTTGCAAAAAGGAAATCTGATTTAAAAATAAAAAAGAGTGAGTATTAATTGTTTATTGTCTTCTCCTTGATCTTTTTTAATGAATCTCTCACTTCTTCTAAGTTTTCTCCATTATATCTAATTACTTGAGAGTGTTTATAATCTTGGTTAGAATCATTTGCAGGCATTATAACTTGTCCTCTCTTTCTCCACTTAACCCATCTATCAATATAACCAGGAAAATCATCAACTAAAACCTTGCCATAAACAAGTCCCTTATCTCTCGTGAGAGTTATGTCAAAATCTTCTCCAAAATGCTTATCAATACATTTCTTTTTCCCAGACCATGCAAGAGGGTTTTTTCTTGGACCTTGAGTTAGGATCATTATCCTATAGTCTAAATTTTTTGCAATCTCCAAAACATCCCAACCAAACTTAAATTTTGGAATATTTTCCCAAAAAGATTCAGAGCTTGTTATTAAATTAATTCTATTTTTGAGGTATTCTGGTTTACTTTTATCGTAAAGAGAAAAATCTTTTTCCTCAGGAGATCTTAATTTCTCCATCTCTTTTTTCAGGGATCCTTCATAATCAAATAAAGTTCCATCCATATCAAATAGTGCAATAAGGTCTTCTTTCATTTTACAGATCAATAACACCTTCTTTTGTTAAAGCTGCAAATCTTACTCCTAGAGGCTGGTTAATTATAGCAGAAATCAAAGCCATATGTTCTTTTCCTGATCCTGAAGCAATTGTCAAAGCAACTTCAGTTCCACTAATCTTACCCTTTAATTTTTTAGAAAAATCCTCTTTAAGCTCTTTTATTCTCTTGCTTAAATCTACTTTTATAAACTCAAAATCCTTTTCATGAGTAAATTGTTTAGCAAAATCATCTCCAATAACAATTATTTTATCCCAATCTCCGTGTTTCATTAAACCTGCAACCTGTCCCCATGAACCTTTTCCTGATGATAATAAAGCTATAAGTTCCATTTTAATAAAGCCTCATAGTATTTTTATTTAAATGTTTTGAAGGTCTGTCTTCTGATGAAGACATATATTCTCTTAAAAAGCCCCACTCCTTTTCCTGATTATTTATTATCTCATTAGCCCTTTTTTCAGAAACCTCATTAATATCATAATTAGAATTAACATCATAGTTTTTTGTTTTAATATTCTGTGAAAATTGGATATCTTCTAAATAAGAGTCAGGTCCATTTAAAATTTCCATATTATTTTTACCTAATCTTAACACTCTGTGAGAGGGAACAAAACTCAATTTCTTGTTAACTATATCAAAAAATCTATCTATACTTTCCATAACAGACTAAATCCTTATTATTTTTTAAGTATTGTTGTGATATCAAGAATATATTCCAAATCCATGAATAAAAATCCAAAAAAACACTAAATAACCCTAACAGGAAATTTTAAAAACCCTCTAAAACAAAGATTAATATGGGAAAAATAAAATCAAGAATGGTAAAAAGAACAGGAGAAAGATTGATAGATAAAGATATTGGGCTTAGTGAAGACTTTGAGAGAAACAAAAAAATAATTGGAAAGCAGGCTCCAAGCAAAAAATTAAGAAACAAAATAGCAGGATATATTTCAAGACTAAAAAGACATCAAAGAGAGAAAAAAGAAAGAAATGCTTAATCTTAACTTTTATATTAAATCCTAAAAAACTTAAAACTTTTAAATGTATTAATTCTAATGAACCTATAGCAATTAGATAGCTCTGTAGCTCAGTGGTTAGACGAAAATCAGGGATTTTGACGAAACCACTTTATGGCTCTGTAGCTCAGTGGTTAGAGCGCCGCTCTCATGAGTTGACTTAGGTTAACAAATCAGAATTTGGATTTATTCAACTGAGTGAGGCGGAAGTCGGGGGTTCAACTCCCCCCAGAGCCATTAAACAAAGTTTAAGGGTTCTTGTCCAAGGTTTTCAATCTTGGTCCAGAGCCATTATTTGAAAAATAAGGGAACTGCTGACGAAATTTTATATTTCAGTCCAGAGCAATTTGTATCTTAGTAAAAAAATTAAACACTAAAAATGATAACTCACTTAGAAAAAAACAGAAAAATATCACTAATATTAACCCTAATTATTGCTTTTATAATCTATCTATTCTCAACAATCCATGGTTCTTCAATAAGCTCTCCTGAAATCTTTAATTTATCTTACATATATCATTTTGGAATATTTTTTTTATTTAGCTTATTCCTCTTGATTACAATAAAAGGAGAAAAAGAAACAGAAAAACACCATGTTTTCATTGTTTTAATAATAGCTATTATTTATGCTTTTTTAGATGAACTACATCAAAGTTTTATTCCAGGAAGAAATGCATCTGTAATAGATCTTTTAACAGATACTGCAGGGATATTTCTCTCTGTTGTTTTTTATGAAAAAATAAAAAATATGAATTTTATAAAAATAAAAAAGAAATAAACCAAAAGAAAAAACAATTAATAAACCTTAGGAGGTTCCTCTCCCTCTCTTCTTGGCAAAATATGGAAATGAACATGATTAATAACTTGTCCTGCTTGTCCTCCACAATTATTTACAACATTAAAACCTTCTATAGGATTATCCTCATTAGAAAGTTTTTCCATTGTTTTTTGAATTGCTTCTAATAATTCATTACCAAAATCATTTCTAATATCTTTAATTGTTTCAAAATGTTCTTTAGAAATAACCAAAGAATGTCCTTTTATTTTTTGATTTTTATCTGGAATAGAAAAAAATTTTTCATTCTCGTAAATTTTATTTGATTTAATGTTTCCCTTACCTATTTCACAAAAAACACAATCGCTCATATTAAAAAATAAAAAAAATATTATTTAAACTTTTCTAAAAAGAAAAATTTTATTTCTTTTTCTTATGGGAAATACAGTACTTAGAATTTCCTGTAGCCATATTTTTACATCTTCTCTTTCTTCCTGTTTTAGGATCTTTTATTGTAGCTGCGCATCTCTTAGATTTCTTCTTTGCAGAAGATTTCTTTTTAGAAGCAACTTTCTTCTTAGATCCAGAAGATTTCTTTTTAGAAGATTTTTTTGCTGCCATTTCACCCTCTTTCAATTTATTTATTTAAACACGGAAATAAAACTTTAAAAAATTTTTGTTTATTGACGGGAAAACAAAAAATAAAACCTTTTTTTAAATTAAAAAATAAAAACCTCAAATCAAAATTGAACAACCAAGAGAAAAGTCAAAGATTATTTCTTTTTTCTCGAAGTTTTCTTCTTAGTTGTCTTTTTTCTACTAGTTGCTTTCTTTTTGCCTGTGGTCTTCTTTTTTCCTGTAGTTTTTTTCTTTACAGGTTTCTTAGTTGTTTTCTTTTTAGAAGACTTCTTTTTTACAGGCTTCTTTTTAGTAGTCTTTTTCTTAGTTGTCTTTTTTCTACTAGTTGCTTTCTTTTTGCCTGTGGTCTTCTTTTTTCCTGTAGTTTTTTTCTTTACAGGTTTCTTAGTTGTTTTCTTTTTAGAAGACTTCTTTCTAGCAGAGGTTTTCTTTTTTGTTGACTTCTTAGAAGTTTTTTTTGCTGCCATTTCACCCTCTTTTGATTTATTTAGTTAATAAAAATAAGTTCTAATTCTTTAAAAAACTTTTGTTTTATTCTCGGGAAAGCCTCTTTTAACAACAATCATATAAAGAACATAATTAATTTTGCCGACGACAAAAATTAAATGAGAGAAATTATAAGAAATCGCCAAAACTTTTGTCTTGGTTAATCATATCTCTTAAAACATTTTTAAGATTTTTTTTATTAACTCTTATTTGTTTTGCACTATCTCTTTCTCTTATTGTTACATCTTCATTTTCAAATGTTTTTTCATCAATAGTTATACAAAAAGGAGTCCCTATTTCGTCGTTTCTTGCATATCTTTTACCAATAGAACCAGATTTATCAAAACTAACATTCCATTCTTTTTTCAAATCATCAAATATTTCTTTAGCAATATTTAGGAATTCTGGTTTTTTAACTATTGGAAAAATTGCAGCTTTGATAGGAGAAAGTTTAGGAGAAAGCCTTAGTATGTTTTCATTTTTTTTATTTTTATACAAACTATCGAATAAAAAAACCAAAAAAGCTCTTTCCAAACCAAGAGAAGGTTCTGCAACTACCATCGGAAGAATCTTTTTTTGTTTTTTATCATCAAAAATTTTCATCTCTTTTTTTGAATTTTTTTCATGTTGTGATAAATCATAAGTCCCTCTATCTGCTATTCCTTCGAGTTCCTTCCATCCGAAAGGAAATTTGTATTCAATATCCCATGTATCTGTTGCATAATGAGATAACTCTTCTGAAAGGTGTTGTCTTATTCTAAAATTATTAATGTCAATTCCTAAATCTGTAAACCATTTAACTTCCTTTGCCAACCAATAAGCATGCCAAGGTAATTTTATTAATCCTTTTTCTAAAACTTCTTTTATTTTCATTTTTTTATGGTGGTTATTTTCATTTGATTTTTGCATCTCTTCTGAATAAACATTTAATCCAAAATCTTCTATCTCATTAACATATGGACAGTTCTCTTTTTCTTCTGGATCTATAAAATATTCAAGCTCCATCTGTTCCATTTCTCTTACTCTAAATAAAAAATCTCTTGGAGCTATCTCATTTCTAAATGCTTTTCCTGTCTGTGCTATACCAAAAGGGAGTTTCAGTCTTGCAACATCTTGTACTTGTTTGAAATTAGAAAAAATTAATTGTGCTGTTTCAGGTCTTAAATATGCTTTAGTAGAATCTTCTTTTACTGCTCCTACCTTAGTAGTGAACATTGGATTAAATTCTCCTCTAGAAGTAACTTCTCCTCCACATTTATCACATTTTGCACTGGATAATTCATGTTTATCAATCTTTGACTTGTTTCCACATTCTTTGCAAACAACAGCAACATCAACAAAATTTTCCACATGTCCTGAAGCTTCCCATACTTTTGGATTTGTAATAATACTTCCATCAATGCCAACTACCTCTTCCCTACTATGAACATGTTCTTTCCACCATTCTCTTTTTATGTTATTTTTCAATTCAACCCCTGCGGGACCAAAATCCCAAAAACCAGAAAAACCACCATACAATTCTCCTGACCTAAAAACAAAACCTTTTCTTTTACAAAAATTAGCCAACTCTTCTACAGAAAGTTTTTGTTTTTCTAAACCTCTCGGATTTTCATCAATAATTTTCTTCTCCTCTTGATTATTTGTAATATTCTCATCATTGTCTTTTTCTTTTCTTTCCCTCTTATCCATTATCTCTTTAGCTTTTTTTTCTGCATCTTCCTTGTTTTTTCCTAAATAAGCAATTGATTTGCTTTTTACCTTTCCTTCCTCACGAACAGATTTTCTCAGGTAATAATAATCTTTTCCATTAACTTTTTGTTTAACAATATAAACCATAGGAAAAAAAGAAAAAAGGATTATATAAGTTTATTCCTTATATTTTTCAACATTATACACTAATACCCTCATCTCTTGAGGGTCCTTCCATTTTTCAGGGGGAAGCCCTGCTTTAACACTAAGATTATTCATAAATCCTTTTTTATTTGTAAGATGTTCCCATACTGAGGGTAGGAAAGTAGAAGTCTGTCCTGTATATTTATTAATTAAAATAACTCCTTGTTTTTTATCTAATTTCTTTAACAATTCTTCTTCAGAACTAAATTTTACTTCTCTTGGTTTTCCTAAAACAGAAACTTCTATTTTTACATTACTTAGTTCTTCTTTTACTAAAGGAGGAAAACGAGGGTCACTAAAAGCCGCCTTTAGTGTGTTTTCTTGGACATCCCTCCAGAGAGGCCTTCCTCTGATAGGTTCTAAGCTCCCTATGCATCCTCTTAGCTCTTCTTTTTTAGTAATTGTTACAAAACTTGATTTTTCTTCAGAATATTCTTCTTTGATATTCTTAGAAGGATTAAAATCTTCTCCCTGGAAGTAACTTTCAAGAGTTTTTCTTGCTAATTCAACGAGTTGATGTGTCATTTTTATGTTATATGGCTTTATTTGATTTTATAATTTTAAAAACCTATTTCATCATCCATTCTAAACATTACCTAAATAAATTTTCTTTAATCCGACTTTCCCTCCAATCTCTTTTGCTCTTTCCATTGTCTTAATATCTGTAGAACCCCCTCCCCAGTCTGCAAATTTAAACATTGGAAAAAACCTTGAGAGATGCCAGGGGATACCTCCGCCTCCAGAGTCTAAAGAAAAAATAAACTCTGCAATTTTTTCCACCTCCCTGGAAGAATCATTTAAATCAGGGATTACTAAAGTAGTTATTTCCAAGTGTATTCCTGCCTCGTAGGCTCTTTTAATTGTATCCAAAACTGGTTGTAATCCATGAACAGCATTACAATATTTTCTATAAGTTTCATCTTTGAAAGCTTTTAAATCAATATTCATAGCATCTATTAAATTTTCTTTATTCAGATATTCAAAACTTTCTTTTGTAAAATAACCATTAGTAACTAAGATATTTTTCAGTCCTTTTTCCTTTGCCAATCTTGCTGTATCTCTAACAAATTCAATATTAATTGCTGGTTCATTATAAGTGTAAGCAATACATTCACAATTGTTCTTTAAAGCAGACTTAACAACTTCTTCTGGAGAAACATCTTTACCTAATATTTCATATTCTCTTTTAATTTGAGAAATATCAAAATTCTGACACCAATCACAAGAAAAATTACATCCAACAGTCCCTATTGAATAAACTTTTGTTTCTGAAGGCATAAAATCAAATAATGGTTTTTTCTCTATAGGATCTATATGTTGAGCAATTAATTTTTCGTATGTTAAGCTATATAATATACCCTCTTGATTTTTCCTAACCCCACATAATCCTAATTTTCCTGGAGAAATTACACATTCCTGAGCACACGCCTTGCACTTAATAATTTTTTTCTGAGAATCTACAACCTCAAACAATTCTGCTTTTTTCATAAAATTAATAAACATCAAAACATTTTATATTTTATGGAATGGTATCCTTCAGATTCAAAAAAGCTAAAAAAAGAAATAGAAAAATATCTTTCTCAAGCTGAAAAAGAAAAAAAAGTACAAGAGATAAAAAACAAAATAAAAAAAGAAGAAAAAGAAATTCATGGATTAATTGTTCCTCATGCAGGATATGAATTTTCTGGTTCTGTTGCAGCAAAAGCCTATTCACTAATTAATAATAAAGATAAAAAATTCAAAAAAGCCATAATAATAGGTCCAAGTCACCAAGCAATATTTCGAGGAGTTAGTTCTGTGTATAAATTAAAAACCCCCTTAGGAGAAATGCCTATAATGAAAAATAGTTATTCTCCTGGAAGTTATGAACATTCAATAGACAATCAAATCCCTTTTCTCCAGTATCTTGGAATAGAAAAAGTATTGCCTCTTGTTATTGGACAGGTGTCAATATCTGAAATAGAAGAAATAGCAAAAAAGGTCCTAAAGAAAAAAGACAAAGAAACAATAATTATCATCTCAACTGATTTAAGTCATTTTAATTCCCATAAAAAAGCCAACATAATAGACAAAAGCACAATAAATACAATAGAAAAACTAGAAAGAAATGCAGAAAATCTTGATGCATGTGGAATAGACCCTTTATTAATAATGATGGAAATAGCAAAAAAAGAAGAATGGAAACCTGAATTAATTGAATATAAAAACTCTGGGGATACAATGCCTAGTTTAGGAAAAGAAAAAGTTGTAGGATATGCTTCTATGGTTTTTTAGAAAAATATATAAATTATAAAAACTATTTAAAAATATGGGAGAGAGCAATAAAAACAGGAAATGGAAAACTCATTTAGTGTTACATTTTGGTACATCAAACACAAAAAAACCATCACAAATAGCAAAAGAACTAAATAAAGTTGGGTTTAATTCTTTTCTTGGAACTGTGGATTTTGTTTATACATGGAAAGAGAAAAAACCTTCAAAAGAAGAGGTATTAGAACTTGCAGACAAGGTTTCTGAAATATTAAAATCAACAGGATCTGTATTTAATCTTGATACTCATGACTAATTAAAAGATGGAAATTTTAGACCCTACATTAATAAATATACTTATAATAGTAATCTATCTTCTCTCTCTTTTTGTATTCTTTGAAATAAAATCAAAGGTAAGGCAAGAAATTGTTCCAACCTTTACCTATCTTATACTTGTTGTATCAATTTTAATATTAATAAGAATAATTAATTTATTTATTACCTTTAATATAATCTATATCCCTTTTCTTCAGGAAATAGCAATATTAATGATGGCTGTATTTATTTTCCTTGCTTCTGTAAATTTTCTTAGGTTTCTTAAAAGTGAAATAGATGAAGAAAAAGAAAAAAAAGCAAAAGAAAAAAAACCTAAAGTAAAAAAATATTCAAAAAACAAGGAAGAAAAAAAGAAGGGAAAAGAAAAAAAATCCAAACATAAAAAATCTCCCAAAAAAAAGAAATAAACCTGAAATAAAAATTATTCTCCTATAACTTTAACAAGAATTCTTTTGTTTCTCTGACCATCAAATTCACCATAAAATATTGTTTCCCTATGGAAAATCCTTATTCAAGAGGTAAGTTCCTTAGTGAAAAATCTTTGATTTTAATCTATGGAAAATCCTTATTCAAGAGGTAAGTTCCATTCGGAGTAAAACGAGAATTGAGAAAACAATTTTTATTCTCCTATAACTTTAACAAGAATTCTTTTGTTTCTCTGACCATCAAATTCACCATAAAATATTGTTTCCCAAGGACCAAAATCTAATTCACCCTTGGTTATTGCAACTGTTGTTTCTCTTCCCATAATAGTTCTCCACAAATGACTAAAACCATTGTCTTCACCTGTTTGATGATGATGGTAATCTTTGTTTTTTGGAGCAAGTTTTTCAAGCCATTCCTGAAAATCATGTAATAATCCTGATTCATTATCATTAATAAAAACACTTGCAGTTATATGCATTGGATTAATTAAAACCAACCCCTCTTTTACTCCTGATTCTCTTATAATATTTTCAATTTTGTTGGTTATGTTAATAAAATCTATTCTCTTTTCTGTATTTATTGTAATTTTTTTTGTATATGTTTTCATTTTATAAAATTTAATATTTCTGGTATTTTTTTAATTTTATTGAAGTGACCCATATTTTCCTTGATTATTATCTTTGCTCCCAAATTCTCCTTAAATTTGTCTGCTTCTTCTATATGAACATTTTTGTCATCTTTTGAAAAAATTGCTAAAAAATTATTACAATGATCTAAAACTCTTTCAAAATCAATAGGGGTTTCTTGCCAAGGATGGGCAATCTCAAGTTCTTCTGGTTCTAAATCAACTAACTTAAACCATCCTGCTATAAAAACACATCCACCTATTTTCTTATGTTTATGTGATTTTTCTAAAAACCTCATTATTGTTTGTGCTCCTATACTATGCCCAACAAAATAAGTATTTTCATCCATTTCTTCATTTGAAATTTCTTTATGTAAAAAATCAACCCACTCTTCTATTTTTGGGTGAAAACTATTAGGCATATCAAAGGTTTTTACTTCAAAACCTTTTTTAGTTAATTCCTCACTAAGCCAGCTAAATAGATCATTTTCAGAACTTCCATGCCATCCATGAATTAAATAAACTCTTTTCATTTTACTCTTTTTATATAATCTCTTTTCAATAGCTGAGCAGGGACTCTAAGAGTCACGCCATTCAAAAGCGGAGGGCGGGACTCGAACCCGCGAAATTTCGGGCTGCAACCGAACGCAGTAGCCGCTGTGCCACCTCCGCATAAATCATACAAATATCTATAAGAAAATATTATTTAAAACTTTTTAGAAACTTAAAAACCTGTTTTTCTGAAATTTAGTCCTTTAGCATACTCTATAAGCCCTTTTCTTGATTCAGGGATATCCTCTCTTTTTGCTTTATTTAAATAATCCCTCACATCCTTTTTTCTTTTTTTTATTTTTTTATCAGATATTACACAAGGACCACCTATACATCCTCCAGGACAAAATGTAACATCTAAAAATTTATATTTTTTTTCAGGGTTTTTTTTCAATATTTTAATAACATCACTAAACCCATCCTTAATTTTCACTTGTCTTTTTTTAACAATTCCCTTTAAGTGAGCTGTTTTAAATAATCCTCCTGAAACAGGATAAATTTTAGTATAATCATTATAAAATTTATCAAAATGAATTTTCTTTTTAGAAGATTTGATTTCTTCTTTTTTGAACAATCTGTCTAATTCCCCAAAATCTAAAACATAGTCAACATATTTTGATTCTTTTGCCTCTTTTTTCTTAAAATCACAAGGAGAAATAAAAACAACCTTATATCTTTTATATGTTTTCTTACAGATTTTTCCCATAGCCACCATAGGACTATCTACTTTAATCAAATTTTCTCTGTATTGAGGATATTTATTTCTTATAAAATCAACCACTCCCGGACAAACACTTGATATTTTCATTTCTTTTGAGTTTTTCAAAATATCGTGATACTCTCTATTAATCATCTTTGCTCCAAAAGTTACCTCTACAATCTTATCAAAACCCAATTTTTTTAACATACTAATTATTTCAGGATAAGAAAAATCAATAACAAAGCTTGGAGCCAACATAACAACAGATTTCTTTTTATTATCTTTTAGTATCTTTTCTACTTTCTTTATATTGTCCTCTTTTTGCATTTTTTCTAAAAAATTAAAAACTGTAAGATTTATAAATATTCTCAATCTCCTAAAAAATAGATTGCCCCGGTAGCTCAGCTGGATAGAGCGACTGCCTTCTAGCCATTACGCATAGGCATCGCGAAACGCGGATAAAATGTGCCATTACGCATAGGCATCGCGAAACGCGAAATTGGGAAGAGAGCAGTAGGTCGCAGGTTCAAGTCCTGTCCGGGGCGCTAAAACAATTTTTAGCCCCACAATGAGAATCACCATATGAATAAGGAAATCTCATAGGGCGTTTAAAAACTTCAGATAGTTTAAACCTCCTAGGCAAACAATCTATCCCTGAGACATTTAAACAAACTTTTCTTAGAAATATCACTCAATCTCAAAACTATCAAAATCCCTTGCTAATACAGTATTTTTAAACTCTTCTTTTGCCTCTTTAAGAATTTGTTTGAAATTATCTGGCTCATATCTTTGACTTATATGTGTTAAAATAAGTTTCTTAACTCCTGCAAGTTTTGCTATTTTTCCTGCTTGTTCTGCAGTCATGTGGTTGTATTGTTTAGCATGATCCTCAAGTTCTTTAGAAAATGTTGCTTCAGAAATTAAAATATCTGAATCTTTCACAAAATCAACAATTTTATCATTAAAACCTGTATCAAGAACAACACAAACCTTTTTTCCTTTTTCCTTATATGTTAAATTTTCTGCTTTGTACCTCTGCCCGTTATATTCAACGTCTTTGCCTTTTTTTAAATCTTGTAACAAAGGTCCTTCAGGAAGAGATGTCTTTTTCAATTTTTTCTTATCAATTCTAATTCTGTCTTTTTCTTTAAAACAATAAGCATTACAAGGAACCCCATGTTTCATACCTCTAGCCTGTATGCTGAAGTCTTTATTATCAATAAATTTACCCGAACGTCCTGACACCTCTTCAACAGAAAGAGGGTATTTATCCACAAAAACAAAAGACTTAAGTATCTCTTTAGCAAATTTTTCAGTTCCTTTTGGGCCATAAATTTCAAGGCCTTTTCTAAAACCACTTAAGGCTAATGTTTGTAATAAT